>DATHJG010000972.1:0-2450 GCA_035489875.1 Solirubrobacteraceae bacterium
ACCCCCAACTCGCCGTGGGGGCGACCAGGAGCGCCAGCGCCACCGTGATCCAGACGCCAACCGCTCGTCCATGAGCCATGGGTCCTCCCCCAAACCGATTACAGCTCGACGCTATCCGACCGCCGGTGAGGACCGGAGCGCGGCGGTCCGACCGATGACTCCGGGCGGGCACACGCGCGAAGCGAGCATGGGGAGGACGATCTCCAATCGCCAGGTCCGAAATCCCGCCTCTCGGCCGGCGGCGGCTAGACTGCTCAGCCGCTTGTTTTGCGCCCGTAGCTCAGCTGGATAGAGCGTCGGTCTACGGAACCGAAGGTCAGAGGTTCGAATCCTCTCGGGCGCGTCACACGACTTGGCAGACCGTGAGCATTTGCAGGGACTTCGTTCCTGGCGCTCTGGACCTCGATTCGTGGCTCGGAAGCTCGTGAGCGATTCCCGCTGATTTTCTGGCGACATTTTTGGTGACTTCGAGACGGCTCGACGAGCCGCTCTGGCAGCCGCCGACTTGGCCGGGCTGAACGTCGTGGACGCCGGGGGAGGCCGGCCTGGCGCCTTTGGGGCCACGCGACCTCGCCTTGCTGATCTTGCCCGCTGGGCGACCTGGTCGAGGCGTAGCTCAAACAGTCGGCCAGGCGGCGGGGCGAAAGCGAGGACATGTCGACGAGCGGTCGAAGTGTGCAGTATCGTGTGCAGAGGAGCTCGATGCCCGAACCTGTTCTCCGCAACAGCCCGCTCTCGACCGTCGTCTGCGAGCTGCGCTTCGAGGCACTGGCGCCCGACCAGAGCGCCATGCTGCAGCTCAACGCCGTGCTCGAAGCGATCGGCCTGACCGAGTACAGCACCGAGGAGGGCGTCCAGTTGGCGATGCGCCCGGGCGAGATGCACCAGACGCCGATCAAGCGCCACCGCTTCGCGGCGGCCGACCGCTCGCGTGCGTTGGCGCTGGACTCCAACACGTTCGCGTTCGAGACGGCCGCCTACGCCGGCATCGACGGGTTCCTCGAGGCATGGGAGCCGGTGGCGCGCGCGGTCGGTGAGACGCTGGAACTCCAGGCACGCACGCGCATGGGCCTGCGCTACATCAACGAGGTGCGGCTCAGCGGAGATGACCCCGACGTGGTTGGCCAGGCGGTGAACCCGGTCCTCCTACCGCCCTGGAACGCGCAGGAGCATCTGCGCGCTCTTTCGGTGTCACTGCAGGAGCTGCGCTTCGGCCAGGACGAGGGGGAACTGACCTTCCGACACGGACTGCAGCGTGCCGGGCCGGGCGCTCCGCCGATATACCTGCTGGACTTCGACCACTACGAGCAGCGCCTGCGCGGCTTCGACGTGGCCGACGAAGCGCAGCGTCTACGCCGCTTCAACGCCACCGTCTACGACGTGTTCAGGTGGTCGATCACCGACCACCAGTACCAGGCCTTCGATCCTGAGGAACGACCTGATGCCTGAGATCACCCAACGTCGCAGCTGGGACTGCCTGGGCGACCACGGCTACGTCTACATGGACTCCTTCGGCGACACGGGCGCCACGCAGGTGCCGTCGTTCTCGCGCTTGCGCGGCAGCACCGGCACATTCGGCGATCCCCGCTGGGAGACCCTGGATCGCGACGCGACCTTCTGCGTGTTCGCCGTCGCGGTGCAGACCACACCGCTGCTCGATCGCGAGATCGTGGGTTGGTTCGACGACGTGCCGGTACTGCCGCCACGCCGCGAGCAGCTGCGCCGGCCTGAGCCGGCGCCGGCCGTTGCGTCGCCGCTGGTGGCGCTGGAGGAGGTGCTTGGCACGCTGCGCGCGCAGGCGGGCCTGCCGGTCGGCGACCTGGCCGCGATGCTCGGCGTCTCGCGGCGGCAGTTCTACCACTGGATCGGTCGCGAGAACGAGCCCGACACCGCTCAGGAGCAGCGGGTGCGCCGCACCGCCGCGTTGGTGGCCACGCTGCACGAGCGCTTCCCCGACGGTCGCATGGTTCGCGCCGCGCTGTTGGCCGCCACGCCGCATGGCAGCGCCTTCGACGCGCTGAAGGCCGGCGATCTGGCGCTTGCCGAGGTGGCGGTCGCGACCGTCACAACCAGCGGGGAGCGGCTCCGCGAGGTGGCCGCGCCCTCCCAGAGGCCGCCCTACGACCGCGAGCAGGTCCTGACGGAGCTCGAGCATCTGCGAGACGGGCCTCTGCGGCGGGATGGCTGACAGCGGTGAGTCGTCTTCATCGCATCCGCGCCTGGAGGAGCTCTTAGCGCTCGACCAGGGCGCGCGTGTCGCGCTGGTCGAGGCGATCAGTGCTAAGGGTTTCGAGCCCGGCTGCTGGGTTCGCGTGGACGACGCCGACCTGGTCAGCACCGTGGCCAAGCGCGAGCTGATGGCGGTGCTGCGGGACCTCGACAAGCTGCCGGTCGGCGCGCTGGCGGGCATCGACGAGTTCGAGGGCGAGCATCCGTGGGATCCGCCGGCC
>DATHJG010000973.1:0-13462 GCA_035489875.1 Solirubrobacteraceae bacterium
GATCGGCCGCGCGGTCGCCGTCGCCGTTGTAGCCCGCGAAGCCCCAGCCGCGGTAGGAGATCGGGAAGATGCCCTGCTGCCCGGCCCAGTTGCGCACGTGCGGCACGGCGCGCGTCTGGCCGCCGCCGTCGTCCCAGCGCAACTCGACGCTCGAGTCGACGATCCTGTCGGACAGGCCGGCGTCTCGGATCGAGACGTCGAAGAAGTAGTCCTCGCCCGCGGCGAGCGTCACGTCGATGTCGCCTGCGCCGCTGCTGCCGAGCGGCCCGGCGGGGACGTGGAAGCGACGCTTGGCGACGAGCCGGTCGCGCTGCTTGACGGTGAGCACGACGTCGCCCGCCGGCGTGTCGCCGAGCGCGCTCACGCCGGCGTGCACGGTGACGGTCCGGCCGACGTCGGAGCGCCACGGCTGCCGCGGCGCGGTGAGCGTGCTGCTCGGGTAGACGTCGATGTCCGCCGGGACGACCAGGTCGAGCGTGCGATGGCCCTGGGGGTCGACGACCGGGACGCTCTCGCCCTCGCTGGTCGCCGAGAGGTAGTAGAGCTCCGGCGCCCACTCGAGCGCGGTCACGTCGATCGGGGAGTCCGCGGCGATCCGCACGACGACCTCGTCCGCGTTCGTGCCGGACGGCGCCGCGACGTCGAAGTCGCCCGACACGTCGATCCCGTCCGGGGCCACCGTGTCGGCCGCGATGGTCCGGTCCACGACCGGCACGCCGTTCCTCGTCACCAGGACGCGGACGTCGTCGCTGGTCGCCTTCGTCTTGCGCAGGAGCGCGTCGAAGCGGACCCTGCCCTGCAGCGGCATGAGAATCTTCGTGTCCGGCCGGCCGGCGAGCGTGAAGTCGTCGGACGCGTCGAACGTGCGCTGGCTGAGCCCGTTCGCGTCGGCGACCGGCTCGTCGGACGTGCCCGCGTAGGACGTGTACGCGATCCGCGGGTCCCACCGGACCTGGTCGCGGCGGCCGTCGTCGATCGACTGCACGCGGAAGTACACGGCCTGGCCGCGGGCGACGGTGACGGCGCCGACGCCGTCCGGCGCGGCGGTCTGGCCGGGCGCGTCGAGGCGCGCGGCCCAGAGCTCGCCGCCGCCGCGCTGGATCGCGACGCGCACGCCGTCGCCGTCGTACGGCGGCGCGGGCTTGCGCGTGTCGGGCGGGGGGTCGAGCGTGACCGGCGCGTCGATCGCGATCGTGCCGGAGAACGGCGCGACCCAGCGGCGCACCACGTCCTGGAGCGGCGACTGCTCGCGCTGCTGGGCCTCCACGTCGGCGAGCGCCTGGATGAACGGCAGGTCGAGCTCGCCCTCGTCGATCGGGACGCTCGTCCGCGAGCTGTCGTCCGTGAACGTCGGGACGCCGCCCTCGAGGTGGTTGAAGCGCACCTTGCCCGCGCTGACGAAGTCCGGCAGGCCGTCGCCGTTGGCGTCCGTGAAGTAGTCCTCGCCGACGGTCACGTCCGCCGACACGTTGAACTGCACGGCGAGCCCGAAGTACGCCTCCGCACCGCCGCCGACGCCGACGTCGAAGTCGGTCGAGAGCTTGTCGAGATCGCCCACCGTGTGCTCGTCGCCGAACGTCCGGCCGCCGCGGGGGCCCGACGTGTTGAGGCGGAACCTGATCGGTCCGCCGCGGCGCTCGCGGTAGACCTTGTCCGGCAGCAGGTCGCCGTTGATGTCGAGCATCTCGGCGAGCGTCTCGGTGGCGCCGCCCTTGATCGTGATCGACCCGCCGAACGAGCCCTGCTTCGACGGCGCGCCGGGGTTGAACCCGAAGTAGCCGTGGACGTCGCCGCTGTTGGACTCGGAGGCGCCGAGCGCGCTGATCTCGGCGGGGCCGAGCAGCGTCTGCTCGAGCCCGTCGTCGACCGAGTTCCAGTCCTCGCGGTCGCTGAAGCCGTCGTAGGCGCCCTGGGCGTCACGGACGTCGTCGTAGTAGTCGAACGTGTTGGTCGCGAAGACGGCGCCGTCGGACCCGACCTGGTCGACCGACTGCAGCAGCGTCTTGCCGAACGCGCCCTCGGTGTAGCTGAGGTCGAAGCGGCGCGACAGCTCGTCGTACGTGCGGGGGCTCCCGTCGGCGTTGGGCCGCCCGTGCCACACCTCGACGCGGCGCAGCAGGTCGGAGGTGACCTGCGGGAACCCGCCGCGGGCGTCGACGATCACGTCCTTGCGGCCGACGGGACGCGGTGTGAGGTCGGCATCGCGCAGCAGCCGCACCTCGTAGGCCGGGTCCTCCGGCTCGCCGCTGACGGACGACGCGGCCGTGTACAGGATGCGCTTCAGGTAGAGCTGCTTGCCGAACGACTTGCGCTCGGCGCCCACGCGCTCTCCGGCGACCGTGTCGTACGAGTAGCGGATCATGTTGACGCCGACGTCGCGCTGCGCGCTCAGCGCCCAGCGGTAGATGTTGCCGTCCGCGTCGGTCAGGATCGCGTCGCGATCGAGGCCCGACGTCTCGCCCTCGGGGCGGTCGCCGTTCGGCCCGCCGAGGTCCGGCGTGCCGCCGTACCAGCGGATTCCTCCGAGCTTGTCGCGGACCTCCCACCAGTAGTTCTTCGGGCTGTCGCCGTGGCGGATGATCAGCTCGTGCTCGGTCTCGACCCGGCGGGTGAAGTCCGCGCGCTCGGCGACCCGCGGCTCGAGCTCCGTCCGCACCGCCGTCGGGCTCAGCACCGCGCCGTCGAGCAGGTACGTCTCGCTCTCCTTGGCGCCCAGGTAGCGCGGCACGCCCCAGCGCGTGTCGACCGTGATCTCCCCGACCGACAGGTCCCACCCGGTGCCGAGCCAGCCGTTCCCGCCGCCCGAGTCGTAGGCGATCGTGAGGTCGGGCTGCACGCCGCCGCGTCCGCGCGGGATGCTCAGAGGGAGCGCGAGCTCCGCGCTGCCCTGGCTGCTCGCAGTCGGCGGCGAGACCAGGTCGATCTGCTCGGTCGGATCCGCGTACTGCAGGTCCTCGAGCGCGCCGTCGCCGAGCTCGGCGGGACGGATCTGCGGCTCGCGTGGGAGCGTCGCGGACTCGGCACCGGACAGCACGGCGCCGCCGTGGGCGACGGGCGGCCCCAGCAGTGCCGCGAGCATGGTGAGGGCGACGACCGCGAACGGCACGGTCGAACGACTGCGGGCACAACCTGGCATGGCGCACTCCGAACAGCGGGGGGTGGGGGGCGCGCGCGGAGATTGCGCCGACTGTGCGGGCGATCCTGCTCCCGCCACGGCACGCTGTCAAACGCCACTGGACGAACGTCCGACGGAGACGGGACGGGTAAGCCGCCCGGTCAAGCCGATGGCGCGGTCGTAGGATCCGCGCGATCCAACGCTTGGACCTCATCACCGGCGGCACGCCCGACGACCCGCTGCTCGACATCGCGCTGACCCACGCGCTGCTGCGCGACGTGGCCGAGGGGCGGCGGCCGCCTGCGCTGCGGATCTTCCGGCCCGGGGCGACGCTCGCGTTCGGGCGGCTCGACGTGCTGCTCCCCGGGTTCGCCGGCGCGCGCGACGTCGCGCGGCGGCGCGGGTACACGCCCGTGGTGCGCTCCGCCGGCGGGCACGCCGCCCTCTACGACGAGCGATCCCTCGTGGTCGAGCACGTCACCGCCGAGGCGGACGTGACCGCCGGGCTGCAGGCGCGCTTCGAGGCGCAGTCGGCCCTGCTGCGCGAGGCGCTCGCCGGGCTCGGCGCCGACGCGCGGATCGGCGAGCTCGCGGGGGAGTACTGCGCTGGCGCGCACAGCATCAACCTCGGCGGGCGGATCAAGGTCGTCGGTATCGCCCAGCGCGCGATCCGGCACGGGGCGCTGACGACGGCGGTCGTCGTGGTCGGCGGCGGCGCGGATCTGCGCGGCGCCGTCGCGGAGGTCTACTCGGCGCTCGGGCTCGACGTCGAGCCGGCGACCGCCGGCGCGCTCGACGACGAGCTGCCCGGCGTCACGGTCGAGCGGGTCGCGCAGGCCATTCGCGACGCCTACGCGGCGCGCGCGCAGCTACGGCCGGTCGAGCCGGATGCGGCGCTGCTCGGCGCGGCGCGCGCGCTCGCGCCCCGCCACGCGGTGGACGGCGGGGTCAGCCGCTGACCCGTGCGACGGCCTCGTCGAGCGTCTCGACCACGTCGAGGCACTGCGGGAGGCCGGCGATCTCGAACACCATCCGGATGTACGAGTCGGGTGCGACGACGACGGCCAGCCGCCCGTCGTCGCCGAGCGTCCGCGCGGCCTGGAGCAGCGCCGCGACCGCGACCGAGTCGAGGAAGAACAGCGGGCGCAGGTCGATGACCAGCGCGCGCACCCCGCCGTCGAGCGCGGCTCGGAGGCGCGCGCGGAGCTGGGGGACCGTGGCGACGTCGAGCTCTCCTGCGACGGTGAGCACGACGCCGGATGCCCCGAACCACGACTCGTCGAGCCGGAACTCGACGGGCTCCGCGATCGGGCCGGTTGGGGGATGGGGGGAGGGCACTGGCATGGTTGCTCCATATTTCGTCAGATTCGGCACGCGCCTTGATAGCCGGGTTCGGTAACGAAACCGTGTGGTCAGCCCAATCGCCGAGCGGTGACGTAGCGCCGGCCCCAGTAGGAGCCCGTGATCGTGTGCTCGATCACGCCGCTCGAGGCGGTCGCGGAGATCGCGGTCGTCGCGCTCGTCGCGATCCCCACGTGCGACGCGCCCGAGCCGTCGGTGTCCCAGAACACGAGGTCGCCCGGCTGGATGGAGGAGCGGTCCACCGGCGCGCCCATCCCGACCTGACCGTAGGTGGTGCGCGGGAGCGAGATCCCGACCGAGCGGAACGCCCAGACGGTGAGGCCGGAGCAGTCGAAGCTGGCGGGCCCGTTGCCGGCCCACTCGTATGGCTTGCCGACCTGTGCGCGGACGGCGGCGAGCACCGCGCCGGCGCTGGAGGACGACGTGTCCTCGCCGAGCGTTACGTTCGTCGGCAGCCCGAGGGAGCCGAGCGTCTGCGGGCCGGCGACCCCGTCCGCGCTCAGCCCGTGCGCCTGCTGGTAGCGGCGCACGGCCGCCCGCGTGATCGGGCCGTACTCGCCGTCGGCGGCGACGCCGAGCGCGCGCTGCAGCGTCATCGTGACCGACTGCGCGCCGCCGGACGAGCCGCCCGACCCGAGCGCCCCGCGCGTCACCGGACCGATCACCCCGTCGACCTCCAGCCCGTGCGCGGCCTGGAACGCGCGCACCGCGCGGGACGTCTGCCGGCCGAAGATCCCGTCGGCCGGGATGCCGAGCGCGCGCTGCGCGGCCGCGACGGCCGGGCCGCGGCTGCCGCGCTTGAGGTCGGCGGTCGCGACGCCGGCGGTGTCCTGCGCCGACGCGAGGTCGGCGGCCGGAACGACCACCGTCGCGGCGAGCAGCGCCGCCGCGACCGCGCGCGCCGGCAGCGCGGTGCGGCGCTCGGCCATCGCCCGCCGCCGGCGCGACCGCTCCAGCGACCGCTCCCACAGCTCGAAGCAGCCAAGATCCCGGCGTCCGGGCGGTAGCGCCCGGATCGCCCAGCCGTCGTCGTACAGCGCGACCGCGCCCATCCTCGTTACTCCCCTCGTTCGGGGCTCCCAATCCGCGGACGATCACACCAGACGGCTCAGACGGATCCCGTGCGGCGACGAACGCGCGCTGATCCCTATCGTCAGGCGGTATGACGACGACACTGCCGCAGCGTCGCCTCGGACCGTTCGACGTGGGCGCGATCGGCCTCGGCTGCATGGGGATGACGTGGGCGTACAACACCGGGTCGCGCGACGACGAGCGCTCCGCGGCGGTGATCCACCGCGCGGTCGAGCTGGGCGTGACGCTGATCGACACCGCCGACGCGTACGGCCCGTTCACGAACGAGGAGGTCGTCGGCCGCGCGCTCGCCGGCCGGCGCGACGAGGTCGTGCTCGCCACCAAGGTCGGGCTCGTGGTCGAGGACGTCGAGACGCTCGCGATCGGTCGCGACGGCCGGCCGGAGCACGTGCGCGAGGGGATCGACGCGTCGCTGCGCCGGCTCGGGACCGATCGCGTCGAGCTCTACCAGCTCCACCGGGTGGACGAGAAGGTGCCGCTCGAGGAGACGTGGGGCGCGATGGCGGAGGTCGTCGCCGCGGGCAAGGCACGCGCGATCGGCATGTCCGAGGCGACCGTCGAGCAGCTCGATGCCGCGCACGCGATCCACCCCGTCGCCTCGGTGCAGTCGGAGCTGTCGATCTGGACGCGCGACCGGCTCGACGACGTGCTGCCGTGGTGCCGCGAGCACGACATCGCGTTCATCCCGTTCGCCCCGCTCGGCCGCGGCTACCTGACCGGCACGATCACGTCGGGCTCGTTCGACGCGCGCGACTTCCGCGCGCGCAACCCGCGCTTCACCCGCGCGGCGCTGCAGGCGAACCTGGCGATCGTCGAGCGCGTGCGGGCGGTGGGGGAGCGGCTGGGCGCGACGCCGGCGCAGGTCGCGCTCGCCTGGGTGCTCGCGCAGGACGAGCGCGTGGTGCCGATCCCGGGCACCACGAAGCCGGAGCGCGTCGAGGAGAACGCCGGCGCCGCGTTCCTCTCGCTCGACGCCGCCGACCTGGACGAGCTGAACTCGGTGCCGCCCGCGGTCGGGGACCGCTATTAGTGGCCCGTCACGCGACGGACCACTAGGTGCGCCTCGGCGTTCAGCTGCCGGAGGTCGAGCGCGACGTCCGCTGGCCCGAGTACCTCTCGATGGCGCATGCGGCCGAGGCCGCGGGCTTCGACTCGATCTGGATCGGCGACCACCTGCTGTACCGCGGCGACGGCCGGCCCGAACGCGGGCCGTGGGAGGCATGGACGCTGCTGTCGGCGCTCGCCGCCGCGACCGAGCGCGTGCGGCTCGGGCCGCTCGTCGCGTGCGCCGGCTTCCACCCGCCCGGGCTGATCGCCAAGATGGCGGCCACGATCGACGAGGTCAGCGGCGGGCGGTTCGTGCTCGGGCTGGGCGCCGGGTGGAATGCGCAGGAGTTCGCCGCGTTCGGGATCCCGTACGACCGGCGCGTGTCGCGCTTCGAGGAGGCGTTCGCGATCGTCCGCGGCCTGCTGGCCGGCGAGCGGGTCACGGTCGCCGGCCGCCACTGGCGGGCCGACGATGCGATCCTGCTCCCGCCGCCTGCGCGCCGCACGCCGCTGATGATCGGCTCGAACGGCCCCCGCGTGCTGGGCATCGCGCTCCCGCACGTCGACGCGTGGAACACCTGGTACACGGACTTCGGCAACTCCGCGGATGGCTTCGCGGCGCTCAACGAGCGCATCAGCGCCGCGGCGGACGAGGTCGGGCGGGCGCCGGAGGAGGTCGAGCGGAGCGCGTGCGTCCACGTGGTGCTCGACCGGGCCGCGGCGGACCGGCCGATCGAGGCGCCGCCGCTCGAGGGCACGCCGGAGCAGATCGCGGCGCGGCTGCGCGAGCTGGCCGAGGCCGGGGCGGACGAGGCGATCCTCGTGGTGAGCCCGATCACCGAGCGGTCGATCCGCGCGCTGGCCGAGGTCGTCGCGGCGGTCTGAGCGCGCGTCCTGACAGGCGCCGAGGTGGTCGCGGCGGTCTGAGCGCCGTCAGCGCGCGCCGAGCCCGAGGAACGCCGCTGCGGCGCGCACGTCCTCCTCGCCGGGCTCGAGCGCGTGGACGCCGCGGACGTGCAGGCGGCGCGCGGCGCGGTCGAACACCGTCGCATTGATCCAGCTCGCCTCGAGCGTCGACCACCACCGCAGCCCGGCGGCGCCCGGGTGCGCGTCGAACAGCCGCGCGGCGTCGGCCTGCGTGACGTGCCGCCGGTTGGTCGCGACCTGCGACGGGCGCAGGCCCGCCTCCACGAGCACGGCGGGATCGTCGAGGTCGAGCAGGTCCGCGTCGCGCAGCTCGAGCTGCGCGAGCGCGAGCGGCCGGCCCATGCGGCTGAGCATCTCCGGCAGCAGGTCGCCCGTGCCGCGGAACGGGGCGAGCGCCTCCGCGATCGCCGAGACGGGTGCCTCGGTCGCGTACAGGCAGCCATAGCGCGGCGGGTTGTCGTGCCGCGCGGTGCCCTGGAACGGGCGCGGGAACCACAGCGCGCCGCCCGGCGCTCCGGGCCGGCCCGACGGGTCCCAGGGCAGGACCCGCCAGAGGATCACGCGAAGCTGCCGGCCCGCTCGGTGGCGATCGCGTCGAGCAGCTCGCGCGTCTGCCCGCGCCGGATCAGGTCGAGCGGGCGGCGGTCGCCCAGGCTCGGGTTCAGTCCGACCAGCCAGCGCTCGGCGACCTCCAGCGCATAGACGCGCAGCAGGTTCGACATCACCAGCTCGAGCAGGTCCACGCGCTCGGCGTTGAGCTCGTCGATCCCCTGCCCCCGGCGCCAGCGCGTGACCTGCGCGGGGCTGACGTCGAGCAGCTCGGCCAGCCGCCGCTGCGAGCCGAAGTCGCGGCTCAAGGCCTGCACCTTCTCGGCGGTGGTGACGGGCATGACCGAGACTCTAGCGCAACGGAATGTGTTGCGCGACCGCTTGACGTACGCTCCACCCGATCGGCTCGGCCGGCGAGTCGCGGACGAGGAGCGGAGATGGCCACCAAGGCGGACTTCACCGAAGACGAGTGGACACGGCTCAAGCGCGGCCCGTTCATCGCCGGCATGGCGATCTCGCTCGCCGATCCGGGCGGTCCGATCGAGGCGATCAAGGAGACGGCGGCGACGTTGAAGACCGTCACCGGCGCGGCGGACGCCGGCGCGCGCGGCGAGCTCGTCGCCGCGCTCGCGAGCGAGGTCTCCGAGGAGGCGCGGCAGCGCAAGAACCCGCTCGCCGGCTTCAAGCCGAAGGGCGCGCTCGCAGGGCAGGAGATCCTCGACGAGCTGCGCGCCGTCAACGCGATCGTGACGGAGAAGGCGACGCCGGAGGAGGCCGAGGCCTACCGCGCCTGGCTGCTCGCGGCCGCGAAGGAGGCGGCCGACGCGGCGAAGGAGGGCGGCTTCCTGGGCTTCCGCGCCGAGCGGGTCAGCGCAGGCGAGCAGCGGATGCTCGACCAGCTCGCGAGCGTCTTGTCGGCCCCCGCGTAGCCGCTACGCGCGGGTCGGCTGGCGCTGGGCGGCCTCGAGCACCCCGGTGCGGTTCTTGTGCGCGCGCTCGTACTCGCGCGCGGACTTCATGGTCGCGTCGTCTGCCTTGCCGAGCGTCGAGCGGATCTGCTCCACGGTCTGCCTGTCGTAGCCGTTCCACGGCTCTGCGGCGCGCAGCGTCTCGATGCGGCTGAGGATCGTGGTGCGGTTCTCCGTACGGCGCTCGTACACCTCGACCTGCACGAGCTCGACCTGCGAGAGCTCGGGGAGCCTGGCCGTGATCTCGTCGGCGGTCAGCTTGCCGTAGCGCGGGATCGGCAGGTCCTGCTCGCGCGCGACCGCGCCCCGCACGCCGCCCTCGACCCGCGTCGCGCCCGGAGCCCGGCGGGCCTGGCCGGCGGCCGCGCGCTCCGCCCTCCTGGCCGTCTTGCGCGCGGCCGAGCGGGTCGCGTCCGCCGCGCCGGTCTTCGTCACGTCGTACGACCCGTTGCCGCGCACGTCCGAGCCCACGACCGCGTCGGTGAGCTTCGGGATCTCGTCCAGCACCCGCGCGAGCATGCGCTCCTCGTCGGCGCGGATCGAGGCGGCGAGGCGCGCGGTCTCGTCGTCGCCGACGTCGCGGGCCAGCCGCTCGATCGCGGTGTACGTCGCGATCTCGAGCGCCTCCGTCGCGGCGGCGTCCTTGGCGTTCTTGAGCACCTTCTCCTCGCCGCCGGAGCCGCGCAGGAGGTCGAACGGGGTCTTGGCGATGGCGAGCCCCTGCGCGATCATCGTCTCGGCCGCGCCGATGCCGGCCTGGATCAGGTTGCCGCCGTGACCGAGCTCGCGGAGCCGGGCCTCGAGGCGGCGGGCGTGCTCGCGCGTCTCGCGCAGGTGGCGCTCCAGTGCGGTCCGGTAGCTGCCGCGCGGCGTCATCGCAATCTGCGACTGCAGCACGCGCACCAGCCCCATCTCGGTGGCATGCGCTTCGTCGAGGTACTGGACGGTCTTCTGCGTCTCGGGCGTCATGTCGCGCGCCTACCCAGGGCACCGCCCGACCTATCGCGCAAGGGTCGTTCGGTGACAGGGCCCGGGCACGCGCGCGACGACCGCGCCCGCAGCCTACGGCGCCGGCTGGATGTTCTGGTTGACCCGGAACAGGTTGTCGGGGTCGTAGCCGGCCTTGATCCGGGCGAGCCGGTCGTAGTTGTCGCGGTAGCTGGCCCGCACGCGCTCCTGCCCCTCGTCCATCATCATGTTCACGTAGGCCCCACCGGCCGAGTAGGGGTGCAGCGCCTCGAAGTAGTCGACGGTCCACCTGCGGATCGGCTCGACGTTCGCCGGGTCGGGGTCGACGCCGGCGAACACGGCGCCCCAGCGCGCGTCGCGATAGCTCCAGGCCGTGTCCGACGAGGCCACGTCGTGGGCGGCGCCGTCGATCGGGTAGAGGTGCATCGTCGACTTCAGCGTCGGCATCTCGGCGCCGAACCGCGCGTGGACGTCGACGGCGGCGTCCGGGATCTCGTTGACGAAGTCGGCGCGCCAGTACCACTGGTCCCCGGGCGGGTAGAGCCCGTCGAACGCGCTCTGCAACGCATGGTGGGGCATCGCCTGGACGCCGTGCATGAGCGGTTCGGGCACGGCGTCCAGCAGCGGGGCCATCGCGGCGGCCGCGTCCTCCTCGCCGCCGACGTAGCACCAGACCACGCCGCAGACCCGGCGCATGTGGATCTCCTCGGGGAACGGGGGCGCCGGCGGCACGGTGTGGAACGCGAAGAAGCCGTTCAGCTCGCGCGGCGCGTTCGGCAGGAAGTCCCGGTAGACGGAGAGCACCTCGGCCGCGTCCTCCACCGGCCAGAAGGTCGGACCGCCGACGATCGTGCCGACCTCGTGCAGCCGGAAGAGGAACGAGGTGACCACGCCGAAGTTGCCGCCGCCGCCGCGGATCGCCCAGAAGAGGTCGGGGTGCTCTTCCGCGCTCACGCGCACGCGCTCCCCGCTGGCCAGCACGACCTCGGCCTCGAGCAGGTTGTCGATCGCAAGCCCGAACCTGCGCGTGAGGTGCCCGAGGCCGCCGCCGAGCGTGAGGCCGCCGACGCCGGTCGTCGAGATGATGCCGCTGGGGGTCGCCAGCCCGTGCTCGCCGGTCGCGGTGTCGACCTCGGCCCACGTGCAGCCGCCGCCCACCCGGACCGTGCGGGCGTCCGGATCGACGTCGACGTCGCGCATCAGCGAGAGGTCGACGACGATCCCGTCGTCGCACGTTCCCAGCCCCGCGCCGTTGTGGCCGCCCCCGCGGACGGCCAGCAGGAGCTTGTGCTCACGCGCGAACCCGATCGCCCTGGCGACGTCGGCGGGGCCCGCGCAGCGGGCGATCAGCGCCGGCCGCTTGTCGATCATCGCGTTGTAGACCTGCCGCGCCTCGTCGTAGCCGGGATCGCCGAGCGCGATCAGCCGTCCCTCGAAGCCGGCCAGCTCGCGGCGGGCGGCGCCCGCCGGTGTGGTGACACTGCTCATGTGGTCCTCCTCGTCGCTTGGTGAGTGCGAGCCTGGACGAACGAGGCGCTCGTGTCATGACGCGGGCTGACCGACTTTGCCGCGCCGCTCGACGCGCGCGGCGCGAGCGGGAATGATCAGACCTGACCATCGTCCTTGTGGACGAGACCCGCATGCGCGATCTTCCCGGCCCACTCCACCTCACCTCGGCGTTCCCGTTCGTCGGCCGCTCGGCCGAGCTGGACCGGCTGCGCACGCTGATGCCGAGCGAGGGCCGTCGCGTCGTGCTGCTCGGGGGTGAGCCCGGCTCTGGCAAGAGCCGCCTCGTGCGGGAGTTCGCCGCGGAGGCGTCGAGCGACGGGGCGCTCGTGCTCTACGGCGCGTGCGACGCCGTCGTGCGCACGCCGTACGGCCCGTTCGTCGAGGCGCTCGACCAGCTCGCGCGGACGACCGAGCCCGCCGAGCTGCGCGCGCTCGTCGGCCCCGGCGGCGGCGAGCTCGCGCGGCTCCTGCCCGACCTCGCCGCGCGGATCGGGGACCTGCCGGCGGCGGTCACGGCCGATCCCGACACCGAGCGCCACCGGCTGCACACCGCGGTGGCCGACCTGCTCGCCCGCGCGACGAGCGCGCGGCCCGCGCTGCTCGTGCTGGAGGACGTGCACTGGGCGGACGCTCCGACGCTGCTCCTGCTGCGCCACCTGGCACGGGTCGGGGACATGCGCGCGCTGATGCTCGCCACGTTCCGGGACACCGAGGCCGACATGCCCGAGACGCTCGCGGACACGCTCGCCGACCTGCGCCGCTACGACGTCGTCCGGCTCCGGCTCACCGGGCTCTCCGCCGACGAGGTCGCGGAGTTCGTCCGGCGCGCCGGGGGCGGCGAGCTCGGCCCCGAGCCGCGCGAGCTCGCGCGCGTCATCCGCGATCTCACCGAGGGCAACGCGTTCCTGGTCTGCGAGCTCTGGCGCGCGCTGGTCGAGACGGGGACCGTCGACCTCTCCGGCGGCGCGATCCGGGTCACCCGGCCGCCGGCGCAGCTCGGAAGCCCCGAGAGCGTCCGCGAGGTTGTCAGCCAGCGCCTGTCCCGGCTGGCGCCACGGACGTCCGACCTGCTCGAGCTCGCGGCCACCGCCGGAGCGGAGTTCGAGCTCGACACCGTCCGCCGCGCGGCCGGGCTCGGGGAGCCCGAGCTCCTGGCGGCGCTGGACGAGGCGGTCCGGAGCGGCATGATCGAGGAGCTCGCGTCGCACGGCCTGGCCTGCCGCTTCACCCACGAGCTGGTGCGGCGAGCGCTCTACGACCGGCTGTCGGGGCCGCGGCGGGCGGAGCTGCACCTCCGCGTCGGCGAGGCGCTCGAGGCGACCGGGGCCCGCTCCGGCCGCGCGCTCGCGGACCTCGCGCACCACTTCGCCGCCGCCGCGCCGTTCGGAAGCGCGGAGCGGGCGGTCGAGTACAACGTGCTCGCGGCACGGGCGGCCGCCAAGGCGCTCGCGTTCGACGAGGCGGCGGCACGGCTGCGCACCGCGCTGGCGCTCGGGATCGACGGAGCGGAGGAGCGCGCGGGGATGTTCCTCGAGCTCGGCGACGCAAGCCACCGGGCCGGCAAGGCGCTCGACGCCCTCGAGGCGTTCAAGGCGGCGGCGGACATCGCCCGCGAGCTCGGCGACGCCCGCCTGCTCGCGCGGGCCGCGACCGGCTACGAGAACGCGTGCTGGCGTCCGGGCATGACCGACCAGGGGGCGATCGAGCTCCTGGAGGAGGCGGCCGCCGCGCTCGGAGAGGAGGACTCCGAGCTCCGTGTCGGGCTGCTCGGCGGGCTGGCCCGCGCGCTCGACTTCCAAGGCCAGCGCGAGCGCGGCGCCATCGTGCGGAGGAGCGCGATCGAGATGGCGCGCCGGCTGGCGGATCGTCCCGGCCTGGCCACCGTCCTCATGCGCTCCTACTGGTCGGACGGGACCACCTCGCT
>DATHJG010000974.1:0-2669 GCA_035489875.1 Solirubrobacteraceae bacterium
GGCGCCGCCCGCTGCCGCCGCGGTGCCCGTGGTGGCGCAGCCCGCTGCCGCCGCGGTGCCGCCGCTCGCCGCCGCCGCGGTGCCGCCCCTCGACGCAGCCGGCGTGCCGCTGCCTACGGCCACGGCGACCATCGCCGGCGCGTCGTCGGAGTCCACGCCGGTCGCGCCGCTGCCGGTCGCCGCGCCCGTCGAGGCCGGGCCGGTGGCGACGGCACCAGCAGTCGCCGGCGCGACGCCGCCCCCCGTCGAGGCCCCGGCTGCCGACCTGCCCGCGACCGCTGCGCCGGCCACGACCGCGCCGCCCGCCGATGCCGCAGACGCACACCCCGAGGCGGCCAAGCCCACCGTCGTCTCCCCCGCCGCGGTCCCGGACGCCGCTGCGTCCCCCACCGACGACAACGGCGCCGCGGCGCGCGAGCACGGATCCGCCCCGCGCGAGCAGCCCGCCACGACCCAGGCGCCTGTGTCCGCCGCGCCTGCGCCGGCCGCGCCCGCGGCCCAGCCCACCGCGCCCACGCTTCCCGCCACCCCGCTCGACCCCCGCACCGCCCCGCTGCACCAGGCGCCGCGGGCGGTCGCCCAGGTGCTGCAGGTCGCGGTCGAGCGCGGGATATCGCACGCCAGGCTCAACCTCCGCCCCGCCGAGCTGGGCGGGATCGAGATCCGCCTGCAGACGTCCGCCGCCGGCGTCACGGCCCAGGTGATCGCCGACTCGCCCGAGGCCGCTCGCCTGCTTCACCAGGCCGCCGACGACCTGCGCCGCTCGCTCGAGCGCCACGACGTGACCCTCCTCTCCCTCGACGTCTCGACGGCCGGCGACGACCGCCCGGACGGCTCGGCCGGCGCCTCCGCCGACCTCGCCGGCGACCGGGCGCGCCACTTCGCCGCCCACGGCGTCACCCCGCCCGCGGCCACCGAGGCCGACGCCCCGCCCCCCGTCGTCGAGACCGTGCAGCTGCCCGACGGGCTGCACGTCGACGTCCTCGCCTAGACCCCGCCCCGAAAGAAGGACATGGACGCCACCACCATCCAGTCGACCGGCAGCCCGCCGCCCGCCCCCCTGGCGGCCGGCGGGAACAACGCCGAGCTTGGCAAGGACCAGTTCCTCAAGCTCTTCGTCGCCCAGCTGCAGCACCAGGACCCGATGAACCCGATGCAGGACTCGGACTTCATGGGCCAGATGGCGTCGTTCTCGACGCTCGAGCAGATCACGAACATGGCCGCCGCCAACGAGGCGATGGCCGCGAATCTCCACCTGAGCCAGTCCGTCGGCCTGATCGGCCGCACCGTGACCTGGACCGACGAGGCCGACGTGTCGCACACCGGCGTCGTCGAGAAGGTCTCCCAGCAGGACGGCAACCCCGTCCTGACCGTCAGCGGCACCGAAGGTGTCGACCCGACCACGATCACGCAAATCGCGTGATGCAAGGAGTGATGCCCTCATGATGCGAGGCATGTTCTCCGCGATCAGCGGACTCAAGAGCCACCAGGTGATGCTCGACGTCACCGCGAACGACATCGCCAACGTCAACACGATCGGCTACAAGTCGGCCCGCACGACGTTCAAGGACTCCCTGACGCAGATGCAGCGCGGCGCGTCGGGCGCGGGCGGCGCCAACGGCGGCACGAACGCGGCGCAGGTCGGCCTCGGCGTCGGCCTCGGCTCGATCGACAACCTGATGACCGGCGGCGCGACGCAGTCGACGGGCAGCCCGCTCGACGTGGCGATCCAGGGCGAGGGCTTCTTCGCCGTCGCCCAGGTCACCGTGACCGGGCTGTCGACCGCCGTGCCGGCCGGCACCGTCGCGCAGTACACGCGCGCCGGCAACTTCACGCAGAACGAGGACGGCTACCTGCTCACGCAGGAGGGCTTCTACGTTCTCGGCCGCGCCACCCCCGGCGCGGGCAACCCGGACACGCTGTTGCGCGTCCCGGAGGACGGCACCAACGTCGCGATCGGCCAGGACGGCTCGGTCAGCTACATCCCGGGCGGCGGCGGCGCGCGCGTGATCGCGGGCTACATGTCGCTCGCGACGTTCCCGAACGCCTCTGGCCTCGAGCGCGCGTCCGGCAACCGCTGGATGCAGTCGGCGAACTCCGGCGGCGCGCAGAGCTCGACGCCCGGCAACGACGGAAAGGGCCTCACCGCGCCCGGCAACATCGAGATGTCCAACGTCGACCTCGCCCAGGCGTTCACGAGCATGATCACGGCGCAGCGCGGCTTCCAGGCGAACTCGCGCGTCATCTCGACCTCGGACGAGATGCTGCAGGATCTGGTGAACCTGAAGCGCTAGTAACGTCGCCGGAGCGCGACCGCCCACACGTAACGTCGCCGGAGCGCGACCGCCCACCAACGCCGTGCCCGCGGGCCGGCCGGCCGGCGGTCGCGCGGAGGCGAAACGCAAATCAAGGGCCCGCCACTAGCGCGGGTCCTTTGCGGTTTCAAGAGCCCGGCCCGGCTGCCGATCACACGGCCGAGATGATCCGTCTCCACAAGCTCGGCCGCGAGCCCCAACCCTTCCACCTCAACCCGGATCTCGTCATCACCGTCGAGGCCAGCCCGGACACGGTCGTGACGCTCACGACCGGCTCGCGGCTGCTCGTCACCGAGACGCCGGAGGAGGTCGCCCGCGCGGTCCGTGACTGGCGCGCGTCCGTGCTCGACGCGA
>DATHJG010000975.1:0-4632 GCA_035489875.1 Solirubrobacteraceae bacterium
GGCCTCGTCGGCGATGTCGGACACCCGGCACGTGTGGAATCCCTGGCGTGCGAACACGCGCACGGCGGCGTCGAGGATCAGCCGGCGCTTGTCGATCGCCGCCGCCTTCACGCGCGGACCTCGGTCGGCCAGCGGTACGCACCGGGCTGGCGGTTGGCGAGCGACGGGAGCTTGGAGCGGATCCCGCGCAGGCGGTCGAAGTCGAGGTCGGCCAGTATGAACGTCTCGAAGTCCGGCGCCTGCGCGAGCACGAGGCCCCAGGGGTCGACGATCATCGACCGCCCGCCGGTGCGGATCCCGGGCGCGGGCTCGCCGACCTGGTTCGCCGCGACGACGAAGCACTGGTCCTCGATCGCCCGCGCGCGCAGCAGGACCTCCCAGTGGTCGCGCGTGGTGGTCTCGGTGAACGCAGCGGGGACGGTGATGACCGTCGCGCCGCGGACCGCGAGGATCCGGAACAGCTCGGGGAAGCGCAGGTCGTAGCAGATGGTCAGGCCGAGGCCCTCGCCGTTGGCGAGCTCGGAGCCGACGATCTCGTCGCCCGGCGCCTCGTGCTCGGATTCGCGGTAGCTGCGTCCGCCGACCTCGACGTCGAACATGTGGATCTTCCGGTAGACCGCCCGGTCCTCGCCGTCCGGACCGATGTGCACGCTGGTGTTCGCACCGCGGTCCGGGCCGTCCACGCG
Source organism: Solirubrobacteraceae bacterium (assembly GCA_035489875.1). GTDB lineage: Bacteria > Actinomycetota > Thermoleophilia > Solirubrobacterales > Solirubrobacteraceae > DASQMT01. The sequence goes on from DATHJG010000975.1 coordinate 687, forward strand.
CTCTGCGACCGAGCCGGCCACCAGGTCGATCCCCAGCTCCCGCGCGGCGCCCCGCGCCCAGGAGAGCGCGGCGCCGTCGAGCGGCTCCGCCCCGGCGGCGGTCTGCTCAGGGGTGCCGAGGACGGGCCACTTCTCTGGCAGCACGACGAGCTCCGCGCCCTGCGCCGCGGCCGCACGCGTCAGTCGATCGGCCGCTTCCAGGTTGCGGTCACGATCGGGGGTTGAGCTGAGCTGCACGGCTGCGGCACGCATGGCGACTCCTCTCTGGGACACAGATTGACTCGTCAGTCAACACCTTCAGACGCGAGGATAGCCGTCATGCCCATGCACAAGGACTGGACCTGGATCGGCGGCTTCGGCCCGGAGCTGATGCTGTGCGCCGCCACCGCGCGGGTCGGGCCTGCGCGGACGGCGTGGTGGGCGGTGTGGGACGGCCGGCGCCTGCACGAGCGCAGCTACCGCCGGCGCGGGCCGGTCGGCGTCTCGCCGGAGCGGATCGCGGTGCCCGGCGTGCTCGACCTCGCCGTCGAGCCGGGCGCGCCGTGGGCGGTCCGCACGGATGCGATGTGGACGCGCAAGCGCCCGGCGCGCCTGCACGGCACCGCGCTCGGACGGCCGGTCGAGCTGCGTGGGCTGATCGACGAGTCCGCGGGCCGGCATCCGCGCCGGATGTCGTGGTGGTGGTCGGCCGGCGCGGGCGAGCTGGCCGACGGGCGGCCGGTCACGTGGAACCTGGTGGACGGGCTGCACGACGGCGCCGAGGCGTCGGAGCGCGCGGTCTGGATCGACGGCCTCCCGGCGCACGTCCCGCCGCAGCCGTTCCACGAACTCGCCGGCGTCGGCGACCTGCGCTTCACGCCGCTCGCGACCCGCGCGCGCAAGGAGAACCTGCTGCTCATCGCGTCCGACTACGAGCAGCCGTTCGGCACGTTCGCGGGCGCGCTCCCGCTCGGCGGCGAGCTGCGCGCCGGCTGGGGCGTCATGGAGCGTCACCGCGTGCGCTGGTGACGCGGCGCAGCTCCTCCAGCAGCATCTTGGAGTGCATCGCGCCGATCAGCTCGCGCAGCGGTTCGCGGCCGGCGCGCACGATCGCGACCGCGCGCTCGGGCTCGACCTCCCCCAGCCGCTCGAGCAGCACCGCGGTCTCCCGCTCCACCAGCGGCCGCAGCGCGTCGCGGTAGCGGAGCGTGTCGTAGACGGTGAAGCCGAGCGCCTCGTCGTAGCCGCCCGCGCGGAAGCGGACGATCGCGGCGATGACGGCGACGTCGTCCGGGTCGTAGCCCTCCTCGTCGGGCGTGAGGACGCCGAGCTCGGCGAGCCGGTCGAGCGCGTTCGCCGGGAGGTCGACCTCGCTGCGCGGCGTGCGCGGACGCTCGGAGAGCGCGTCCTTGATCAGCCGCAGCGGCAGGAACCGCTCCTCCTGCAGGCGTTTGATCAGGCGGATGCGGTGGACGTACTCGGGCGGGTACCAGGCCATGTTGCGCGACGTGCGGACGATCCCGTCCTCGTCGCCGAGCAGCCCCTCGCGCAGGTAGTGCTTGATCGTGCCGGCGGACACGCCGGAGGCGTCGGCCAGCTCGCTCATCTTGAGGCCGGGACGCTGCGTCATGCCAGGAAGCTCCCCTCCGGCACGCCGTCGGAGCCGGCGACGGCGCCGGCGGCCTTGAGCGCCGCGATCGCCGCGGCGTCGTAGCCCAGCCCGGCGAGCACCGCGTCCGTGTCGGCGCCCAGCGGCGGGCCGGGGCGGGTGCCGTCGGCCGGCGTGCGCGAGAGCCCGACCGGCGGGCCGAGCAGCCGCACCGGCGCCGCGGCGCCGGGCTGGTCGACCTCGACGACGGCGCCGGGCGCGCGCGCGAGCGCTTCGTCGAGGTCGAGCACGGGCTCGAGGCAGCAGCCGTGCTCGTCGTCGAACGCGGCCCACTCGGCGCGCGTGCGCGCGGCGAAGATGGCCTCCAGCTCGGTCGCGACGGTCTGGTCCATGTGGCGCTCGAGGAGGTCGTCGCGGCCGAGGCCGGCGCACAGCGCGTGCCAGAACTTCGCCTCCAGCGCGCCGAGCGCGACCCATCCGTCGGCACACGCGTACGGCCGGTAGCAGGGCAGCCCGCCGGCCAGCTCCAGCTCGCCGCGCCGCGGGACCGCGCCGTCGGCGAAGTGGCGCGCGGCGACCATCGCCAGCCAGCTCTGCGCGCCGCGCGTCATCGACACGTCGACCATCTGGCCCTCGCCCGAGCGCTCGCGCTCGTGCAGCGCGGCGAGGATCCCGAACGCCGCCATCAGCCCGCCGCCGCCGATGTCGGCGATCTGCCCCGCCGCCGGCACCGGCGGGCCGCCGCGCTCGCCGCTCAGGCCGAGCAGCCCGCCGCGGGCGAGGTAGTTCATGTCGTGCCCCGGCCGGTCGCGGTCCGGCCCGTCCTGGCCGTAGCCGGTGATCGCGCAGTAGACGAGGCCCGGGTTCTCCTCCCGCAGCCGCTCGTAGCCGACGCCGAGCCGGTCCAGCACGCCGGGCCGGAACGACTCGAGCAGGACGTCGTGCCCGCGCACGAGCCGCAGCAGCACGTCCCGACCCTCTCTCACCTTCAAGTTGAGCCTGATGGATCGCTTCCCGCGGTTGAGCGAGAGGAACAGCGCCGACGCGGCGCTCGGCTCGACGCCCTCGTAGGCCGGCGGCGCCCAGCGGATGTAGTCGCCGAGTCCGGTGTCCTCCACCTTCAGCACGTCGGCGCCGTAGTCGGCGAGCAGCAGCGAGCAGTAGCCACCCGGGAGGAGGCGCGAGAGGTCGAGCACCCGGATGCCCTCGAGCGGCCGGGTCATGCGAGCATCGCCCGCGCGTCGTCGACCGTGGCGACCCGCCGGCCGGAGTCCTCCGCCATCCGCCGCGCCCGGGCGACCAGGTCCCCGTTCGAGCGGGCCATCTCCCCGTCCGGCAGGTAGAAGTTGTCCTCGAGCCCGACGCGCACGGAGCCGCCGAGCGCGAGCGCGGCCGCGACCAGCGTCCACTGCCGGCGCGAGACGCCGATCACGCCCCAATGGCTGCCCGGCGGGATGTTGTCGACCATCGCGGCGAGGTTGCGCGCTGTCGGCGGGACGCCGCCGAGCACGCCCATCACGCAGGAGACGTGCAGCGGCGGGCGGAGCACGCCCTTGTGCACGAGCGGCTCGAGCGAGCCGACGTGGCCGAGGTCGAAGCACTCGTGCTCGGGCTTGACGCCGAGCTCGTTCATCGCCTCCAGCAGCGCCACGATCTCGGCGAACGGGTTGGCGAAGACCATCGAGAACACGAAGTCACGCCGGCTGCGCGAGTACTTCGCGTAGTTCATCGACCCCATGTTGAGCGCGGCGACGTCCGGTCGCAGCTCGCGCAGGTACGCCACCCGCTTCTCCACCGGCACGCCGATCGCCCCGGTCGAGTAGTTGACGACGACGTCGACCTCCGCCGTGACCGCCTCCGTGATCGCGCGGAAGTCCTCGACCTCGTAGCTCGGCGCCCCGTCGGGCGTGCGCGCGTGGATGTGGATCATGCTCGCACCCTCGTCGACCGCGCGCCGGGCCTCGGCGGCGTACTCGGCCGGCGTGTAGGGGATCGCGGGGCACTGGTCGCGGTTGGCGACCGCGCCGGAGATCGCGCAGGTGAGCAGGACGGGGTCGTCGACGGCCATGGGCTCCTTGAAGAGTGGGACGTGCCACTCCTCACTCTGCCGCAGACGATACGGACTTGGCAAGCGACCGCCGGGTAGGATCGCGCGCCGTGAGCGTCGAGGTGCGCGACGTGGCGCCGGGCCTGTGGCTGTGGCGTCAGCCCCATCCGGACTGGGAGGAGGGCAACGACTGGGAGCCCCAAGTCGCGTCGTTCGCGGTCGAGTCCCGCGGCGCGGCGATCCTGCTCGACCCGCTCGCGCCGCCGCCCCACGCCCGCGACGTCTGGGCACGTCTGGACGCGCTCAGACCC
>DATHJG010000976.1:0-2381 GCA_035489875.1 Solirubrobacteraceae bacterium
CGTCGCGAGAACAGCTCGTAGGCGCTCTCGAGGATCCGCTCGCGGGCCGCGCGAGGCACCCCGCCCCGGGCAGTGTCACTGACAGCCATGGCAGGGAGCCTATCACTAGACAGACCTGTCTGTCTGTGCTGCAATGCTTCGCGGCCTGAGCACCGTCACGCTCGGCCATGAACGAGCCCACACGAACGAGGAGCACCCTGTGACCCGGGCCGGCACCACCACGTCGCGTCAGAAGAACCAGGAGCTGCCCTGGCAGCCGTCGTCGCCACCGGGTCCCGGCGAGATCCTCGTCCGCGTGCAGGCCTGCGGCCTCAACGACGTCGAGTACGCGCTCAGCACCGGCGCCATGTCGCAGCTCTCCGCGCAGGGCGCTCCGTACACCTGCGGCATGTCCGCGGCCGGCACCGTGATCGCCGCCGGCGACCGCGTCACCCGCTTCGCCGTCGGCGACGAGGCGTTCGGCCACTTCCCGGCCGGCTCCTGGGCCTGGACCCCGGCGCCCTGCGCCCGGACGACCGCCGACGGACCGCACATCGAGCGCCCGCCCGAGCGCCTCGATCCGCTCTCGGCGGTCGCGCTCGCCCAGAGCGGCCTGACCGCCAGGACGATCGTGCGCGCCGCCGCGCTGCGGCCCGGCCAGACCGCCCTCGTGATCGGCGCGAGCTCCAGGACGGGCGCGGCGCTCGTGGCGCAGCTCGCGGAGACCGGCGTCCACGTGATCGCCGGCGCGACACCCGACGACGACGACCGCGTCCGCGCGCTGGGCGCCGCGGACACGATCGAGTGCACGGTCGCCGACGCGCTCGCGTCCTATCCCGACGTCGACCTCCTCGTCGACCTCGTCAGCTTCCGTGAGCCGTACTTCATCACCGCCGCCGCACGCGGCGGAACGATCGTCACCGGCCTCCCCCGCGCCGACGGGCCCGGCATCCCGCGCATCGGCATCTCCCCCGAACCCGGCGACCTCGCCGCGCTCGCGCGGCGCGCGATCGACGACCGCCGACCCGCCGACCTCACCCACGTCCACCGGCTGGAGAAGCCGGACCCCGCCGCGCAGCCGCTGCTCGCCGTCGGCGGCCCGTAGCGGTGCGAGCAGTCAGCGCGCGGCGATGCCCGCGAGCTTGCGCGGCATCGGGATCTGCGCCACGCCGCGGTCTGCGAGCGATCCGAACGTGACGACGCGGTCGTGGGCGAGGATCGAGCTGACCGAGAAGAACCGCCCGGTCGTGTCGTGGAAGCTGAAGATGGGCCGGCCGCGGCGGTCGAGCACCTGTGCGAACCCGTACGGCCGGCGGACGGCGCCGAGCTGATCCGGCGGCGTGGCGGCGATCGCGCGACGGACGTCGGCGTTGGTGAGCAGGGCGTCCGTGGCGTCGTTGCGCAGGTCGCTCCCCGCCACCCAGACGCGACCCTTGCGATCGACGCGGATGTTGTCCGGGCCGTTGATCAGCGGCGGGCCGAACTGCTCGGTCGTTCCTGCGCGGGCCCCCTCCAGCCAGACGCGCGTGAGCCGGAAGCGGAACGACTCCGCCACGAGCGCGTAGGTCTCGTCCGGGTCGATCTGGACGCCGTTGGCGAAGTAGAGGCCGTCGGCGACGACGCTGGTCGCGCCGGTGGTCGGCTCGTAGCGCAGCAGCCGGCCATGGGGGCGGCCGTCGAGGAAGTCGTTCGGGAACCCGGGGAGGTAGACGGTGCTCGCCTCGGTGAAGTAGATCGTGCCGTCGGTGGCGACCGAGACGGCGTCGGGGAAGAAGATGAGGTTGCCGTCGAGGCGGTCGGCGAGGACCCAGGACCTGCCCGTGCGGGTGTCGACCGCCACCACGCCCTGCTCGGCCACGGCGGCGACGATGACGTGCTTGGAGTACGCGTCGAGGCCGAGCGGCCGACCCGCCACCGTGGCCACGCGCTCGATCCGCCTGGCGTTGCCGTCGCGGTTCACGGCGATCCGCCAGATGCCGCCATCGGCGGTGCCCGTGTAGAGGTGGCCGTCGAGGCCCGGGGCGATGTCCTCGGCGCCTTCGAGCCGGCGCTCCCCGGCGATCCCGGCGCGGGCGATGCGGTCGTTGACGGCGAGCGGCCCGGCCAACGCGGGTCGGGGCGGCAGGTCGGTCCAGACCGTGGGCTCCCAACCCCCCGGGAGCTGCTCGAGATGCCGGTCGACCGCGGGCCCCGAGGGTGCGGTGCGAGGCAGCGGCGGCCGGTCGTCCGCACGCGCTCCCGCCGCGGCGGCGCCGTCCGTGCCGAGGCACGCGGTCGTGAGCAGGCCGGCGGCGAGGAGCGCGGGCAGCCGGCGGGTCCTCCAGTGCGATGTCATGCTCGACAGCAGATCGCACCGTCCTCACCCGGGCCTCCGGGGCGCCTCAGGGGAACCTCTGGATCCT
>DATHJG010000977.1:0-2538 GCA_035489875.1 Solirubrobacteraceae bacterium
CCCCCAGTCCGTGAGGGGTCCGGCGCACGTCAGAGGCGCCGCCACCTTCGAAGCCTACTTCGACGCAGACCGAGCCGCCGGAGGGATCAGGGACGCACATGCTGCCGGGATCGCCACCGCCTCCGAAGCCGCTGGTGCCGCCGACGTACACCTCCAGGACCTCGCCCGGCGTGACGTTGAGGCTGGCGACCGCCCGCCCTCCCAGTCCGCCAAGGACTCCGAAAGTCACGTACCCACCGCCCTGGGCGCCAAACACGTCGAACGTCGCGCTCGTGACACCTGCCGGCACCGTCCACTGCTGGGCAGCACCGGTGTAGCTGCACGTGACCGTCGCCGTCGTGCCTGCCACGACAGGCGACCCGCATTCGGGAGCGGCCGCAGCGACGGTGTTCGCGGTGAAGTCCGAGGCCGCGTTGGTCACGGCGCCGAGCGCGCCGAGCAGCACGGCCGTCGCCGCGATCGCCAACCGGCGCCGACCGGTCTTCGTCAGAGTTCCGTGTACCATCGACATGTCTCCTCGTGCCTGCGCCGGTGGTTCGACCATACGGGTGCCGTCATCCGTGCCAGCACGGATGACAGGGCCCCGCCGCCGCGGCAAGATAGGCCGATGCCGCTGCGGGTCGTTCTCGTCGACGACGACGAGCGCTTCCGAGCGGCGGCGACGCGAGCACTGGCGGCCGACGGGATCGACGTCGTGGCCGAGGTCGCCGACGGCGAAGGCGTGTTCGGCGCGGTGGCCGAGTGGCAGCCGGACGTCGTGCTGCTCGACATCGCCCTGCCCGGCATCGATGGGCTCGAGGTTGCCCGCCGGCTGCGGTCCGAGCCCGGAGGCCCGGTCGTGGTCCTCATCTCGACGCGCGATACCGCCTACGGGCGCCGCGTCGCCGACGGCCTCGCGGCCGGCTTCGTGCCCAAGCACGAGCTGTCACTGGCGGCGATCCTCGCCATCACCGACGGCGACCCATGAGCGAACGGAGTGAGCCAATCATCGTCGCGGCGCGTTGCGAGCGGAGCGAGCACCAATGAGCGAACGGCAGAGCGGACCGGACGCATCGCACGACGGCGGGCTCGCGGCTGAGCCCGCCGTCGTCACCTCCGTCGATAGCGGAGCGCAGGGCGAGACGGTGCGCGACGTGCTGCGCCGCGTGCTCGGCGACCCCAGCCTCGACATCGTCTACCCGCGAGTCGGAACGGGCGGCTGGATCGACGAGCTCGGCGCCGCGACGGAGGCCGCGGTGGCCGGTCGCGCGCTCACGATGATCGACCGCGGGGGCAAGCCCGTGGCAGCCCTCATGCACGATCCCGCGCTGGTGGGCGATCGCGACCGGCTGCGGACCGCGACCGAGGCCGCATCGCTGACCATCGACAACGAGCGGCTCAAGGCCCAGCTGCGCGCCCAGCTCGCCGAGGTCGAGGCGTCCCGGGCCCGCATTGTCGACGCCGGCGACCGCGCGCTCCGGCGCGTCGAGCGCAACCTGCACGACGGGGCCCAGCAACGCCTCGTCGCACTGTCGCTCGTGCTCCGACTCGCCAGCCGCGCAGCCGTTGGCGACGCCGCGGTGGCCGAGCTGCTCGCCGACGCGACGCGAGAGCTCGATGACGCCCTCGGCGAGCTGCGCGACCTGGCGCGCGGCATCCATCCGGCAATCCTCGACGACGCCGGCCTGGTCGCCGCCCTCGAGACGCTCGCCGAGCGGCCCGGCGTGCCGGTCGAACTGCACCTCGATGTTCCCGAGCGGCTGCCCGAGGCGGCCGAGGTGGGCGTGTACTACCTCGTCGCCGAGGCGCTCACCAACATCAACAAGCACGCGGCCGCGCACCGCGCCATCGTGCGGGCGCACGTTGCCGACCTCACGCTTCGCATCGCCATCTCCGACGACGGTGCCGGCGGCGCCGCGGCCCGGACCGGTTCGGGACTCGAAGGCCTCGCCGATCGGCTGCACGCGCTCGGCGGGACGCTCGAGATCGACAGCTCGCCCGGGCGCGGCACCACCATCGGCGCCGCGATCCCGCTCACGGCGCCGGCGGGCGCGGTGCCCGACGCCGACCTCGAACGGCGGCGGATGACCGCCATCAAGTGGATCGGCTGGGAGAACTGGGAAGCGCCGGCCGAGCTGTACGAGCAGATCACCAGCGACGACAATCTCGTGCACGGCAAGGCGATGCTGCTGTGCCTCGGCGGCAACCGCCGGCTCACGGCCCGGGAGTGGGAGTGGTACCGCGGCTACCTGACGGCTGCCGGGTTCTCGGACCACGTTCTCGATCTGCTCCAGAGCTACGACGACACCGAGACGCTGGAGGAACTCATGCGAGTCCCCGGCCTCTCGACGGCCATGCGCGGACTCCTCTACGACGCGGTCCGCGTCGGCGCTTCCGATGGGCCGCTCACCCCCGACGAACTCGACCACCTGCATCGAGCGGCCGAGGTGATGGGCATCTCCCGCGACCTCGTGACCGAGCTGTGCGAGGTCGTCGCCGCCGAGCAGTCCCTTCGCCGCCGCCGCTACGAGCTCATTGTCGCCCCGGCATTCGGCCTCG
>DATHJG010000978.1:0-4132 GCA_035489875.1 Solirubrobacteraceae bacterium
AGCCTCATCGGTGGATCCGAAACAACTCCGGCGCGAGCACCGGCGCGTTCGACGCGCCCCTGCCGGGAGGCGTGAAGGGCGGAGGGCGCCTGAACTACCTGGCGCCCCGGCCGGACGGCGGCTACGGAGGCGACGACCCGACGGTGTCGTGGCCGTCGTCGAAGACCCTGCGCGTCGCGACGATGCGACCCTGGGAGGCGAAGATCATCCTGCTCGGGGGCGCCACGCGAGAGACGATTCCCGTTTACAACACGTGCGCCGGCTACCACTACGTGCGGACGCAGCCGGTCCAGTCCGTGGCCAACTGGGGTCTGCCCGACGGGAACGGCCCCGCGGGCGCGTACGAGGACCTCGAGGGTTTCCTCACGCGTGCGGGCGACGTGGCCGAGAGCCTCCTCGAGCAGGGCATCCGCGCGATGAAGATCTGGCCGTTCGACCTCTACGCCGAGGCCAGCCAGGGCAGCCGCATCGCTCCGGACGACCTCCGGAATGGGTTGGAGCCGTTCCGCCAGGTCCGCTCCGCGGTCGGCGCGGAGATGGACGTGATGATCGAGCTGCACGGCCTCTGGGAGCATGAGCCGGTCCAGCGCATCGTGGCCGCGTGCGACGAGCTGTCGCCGCGCTGGTACGAGGACCCGCTGGGCGTGGAGGACGTGGAAGGCCTCGCCGCGCTCGCCACTCGGACGGCGACGCCGCTCGCTGTGGGCGAGACCGTGGCGGGCCTGGGCAACTTCCGGCGGCTCTGCGAGTACGGCGCGGCCGGGGTCGTCGTCTTCGACGCGGGCTGGTGCGGCGGCCTGACCGAGGCGCGCAAGGTGGCGGCCGTCGCCGAGTCGCACGCGCTGCCGGTCGCGGCGCACGACTGCACGGGGCCGGTCGGCTTCACCGCGGGCACGCATCTCTCCGCCGCGCTACCCAACGCCTCGATCCAGGAGTTCGTCCGCGCGCACCACTCGACCTGGTACGGCGAGCTCGTCAGCGGCCTGCCGCCGGTCGAGGACGGCGCCGTCCGCCCGCCCGACGCTCCCGGGCTCGGCGTGCAGCTACGTGAGGAGGCACTGGCGCGCCCCGACGCGCGGCTGCGGTCGTCGGGACTCGGCGCCGCCGCGGGGACGGCCTGATCAGCCGTCGCTCACGGTGACGTGCGCGACCATGCCGCGCTGCTCGTGGTCGCCGATGGCGCACCACAGCTTCCACATGCCCGCGTCGAGCTCGACGTGCCTGGTCGCCGCCGCAGCGCCTGGGAGGGCCTCAACCGTTAGCCGGTCAGATGGACGCCCGGTCACAATGGCATGACGTGGACACCGTGGGGGCCGATGCCGTCGTTCCGCCGCGGCCGACGTGGCGCGGGACGCTGCGCCGCATGCGCGCGCGGCGGCGCGCGGGCGTGGAGCTGGAATCCGGTGTGCTGATCGGCCGCGACGTGGTGCTGCGCGCCGCGCCCGGCGCGCGCCTGCGGATCGGCGCGGGCGCCGCGCTCGGGGACGGCGCGCGCCTTGAGGCCCGCGGCGGCGAGCTGCGCGTGGGCGCCGGCACGGCGGTGGGCGCGCACGCGATGCTCGCGGGGGCGGTGATGATCGGGCGCGAGTGCGTCGTCGGCGACTGGGCCCGCGCCGAGGGCGACGCCCGGCTGGAGGACCGTGCGCGGCTGGCCGCGCACGCGGTCGCGCTGGGCAGCGCGCGCGTCGGCGCCGGCGCGGTGGTCGACGGCGCCGTGGCGCCGGGCGCGGTCGTCAAGCCTGAAGAGGGTCTGACCCCGTTCACCTAAAGGGGGGTCAGACCCTGTTCAGGTTGGCGCGCAGCTCGTCGTAGACCGCGGCGGTCTGGCGGGCGACGTCGGCCCAGTCGAACTGGAGCACGTGCTCGCGCGCCTGCGCGACGAGCCGGTCGCGGAGCGCGTCGTCTCCCAGCAGCTTCTCCGCCATCCGCGCGAGCGAGGACGAGTCGCGCGCGCGGAAGCGCAGGCCGACCCGCTGTCCCGCCGGCACGACCTCGCGCAGCCCGCCGGTGTCGGCCACGATCGTCGGGCAGCCCGACGCCATCGCCTCGAGCGCGACGAGCCCGAACGGCTCGTAGATCGACGGCACCACGCACAGGTCGGCGATCCGGTAGAGCGAGTGCAGCACGTCGTCGCCGGTCCAGCCGACGAACGTGCCGTGCTCCATCAGCCCGAGGCTGCGCGCCTGCGCCTTGAGCTCGGCCTCCGCGGTGCCGGTGCCGGCGACGAGGAACCGCACGCCCCCGAGCCGCTCGATCAGCCCCGGCATCGCCTCGAGCGCGAGGTGGAAGCCCTTCTCGTACACGAGTCGCCCCACGAGCAGCACGAGCTTCTCGTCGGGCGCCGCGAACTGCGCGCGCAGCCGCGGGAGGTCGGAGACCGGCTGCAGGTCCGTCGGGTCGATCCCGTTCGGGATCACGGTCACGCCGCCCGGCGGGATCCCGAACGCGTCGGCGACGTGCTCGCGCATGTAGGCGGAGCAGGTGATCACGCGGTCGGCGCCGCGCACCATCCGCCGCTCGACGCCGTGGATGTGCGACTGCGGGTGCTTCTTCACCCAGCCCTGGTGGCGGCCGTACTCGGTCGCGTGCACGGTGACGAGCCACGGCAGCTTCCAGCGGCGCGCGAGCTTGCGCGCCGCGGCGGCGACGAGCCAGTCGTGCGAGTGGACGAGGTCGAAGTCGCCGCCCAGCTCCAGCCCGGCGGCGCGCATGTCGTCGTTCATGTGCTCGACCCAGGCGATGAACGCATCGACGTCCCCGCGCGGGAAGTCGGGCTCACGCACGCGGTGCACGATCACGCCATGCCGGTCCTCGTTGGTCACGTGACGTCGCCGAAGGTGAGCGCGAGGAACGAGCGGCTCACCTGGCAGGCGAAACCGATCTTGAGCGCGAGGAACGAGCGGCTCATCTGGGCGAAACCGATCTCCTCGGGTCACGACGTGCACCTCGACGCCGTCGCGGACGAGCTGCTCGGACAGCTTGCGCACGTGGCGAGCGAGGCCGCCCTCGACGATCGGTGGGTACTCCCAGCTCAGGATCAGGACGCGCGGCGCGCTCACGGCGCGGAGGGACACTACCGGAGGGGAGCTCCACTGAACGCCGGCGTCCAGACGGGGCCGGGCCGGGGGGTCCCGGGGCCTATGCTGGGACGATGGACCGCAGCGCGATCGTCACCGGCGCCGCCAGCGGGATCGGCCGCGCGGTGGCGCAGGCGCTGGTCGATTCGGGCGCGCAGGTCCTCGCGGTCGACCTGAAGCCGGATCCCGCCGGGCCGGGCGTGGCGCTCGCCGCCGACCTCACCACGCGCGAGGGCAACCGCGCCGCGGTCGAGGCGGCCGTGGGCACGTTCGGCGGGCTCGACACGATCGTCGCGAACGCCGGCTTCCAGCACATCGCGCCGGTGGCGGAGTTCGACGAGGACCGCTGGGACGCGATGCTCGCGCTGCTGCTCACCAGCCCCTTCCTGCTCGCCCGCTACGGCTGGGAGGCGCTCGCGGCGAGCGGCCAGGGCCGGTTCATCGCGGTCGCGTCGGCGCACGCGCTCGTCGCGTCGCCGTTCAAGGCCGCCTACGTATCGGCGAAGCACGGCGTGCTCGGGCTGGTCAAGACGCTGGCGCTCGAGGGCGCCGAGCAGGGCATCACGGCGACCGCGATCTGCCCCGGCTTCGTCCGCACCGCGCTGCTCGAGCATCAGCTCGCGGCGCAGGCCGAGGCGCACGGGATCCCCGAGAGTCAGGTGCTCGAGGACGTCATCCTCGCACCGCACGTGCTCAAGCGCCTGATCGAGCCGGAGGAGGTCGCCGCCGCGGTCCTGTTCCTGCTCGGGCCGGGCGGCGGCGCGTTCACCGGCACGCCGCTCGTCATGGACGCGGGCTGGACCGCGCGCTGAGCGTGGAGCTGCGGCGGCTCGAGTACTTCGTCGCGGTCGCCCGGCACGGGAGCTTCACGCGCGCGGCGGAGGAGCTGTGGATCACGCAATCCGCTCTCTCGCAGCAGGTGCGGCGACTGGAGGCGGAGCTGGGCGTCGCCCTGCTGCGGCGCACCCCGCGCGGCGCCGAGCCGACGCCGGCGGGAGAGGAGCTGCTGCCGCGCGCCGAGGCGATCCTTGCCGAGGTCGCGCACGCGCGCGCAG
>DATHJG010000979.1:0-6561 GCA_035489875.1 Solirubrobacteraceae bacterium
GCGCTGCCCGCGTGGCCGTCCGAGCTGGACGGCCTGCGGGTCGCGCTGGTGACCGACATCCACGCCGGCGCGGGGCACATGACGCCGGCGCGGCTGGCGTCGGTCGTCGACCGGGTGCTCGCGCTCGACGCCGACTTCCACTTGCTCCTGGGCGACTTCCTGGACTCCACGTGGCTGGGCGTGGGGCGTGCGCGGGTGCAGCACGTCGCGCGCGAGATGGCGCGGCTGCCGCGCGCGGTCGCCGTGCTCGGCAACCATGACTGGCGCGCCGCCGGCCCGGCGATGGGCTGGGCGCTGCGCGCGGCCGGCGTGCCGGTGCTGGAGAACGACGCGGTCCAGGTCCGCGACGGTCTCTGGATCGCCGGCGTCGCGGACACGCGCCATCGCTTACCAGATCTTGATGCTGCGTTGAGGATGCCCCCGCAGGATGCCGCGGTCTTGCTGGCGACGCACGATCCCGACGTCTTCCCGGACGTCCCGAGTCGCGTGGCGCTGACCGTCGCCGGGCATCTGCACGGTGGACAGGTCAACGTCCCGATGCTTCGACATGCGGTCCTGCCGACGGCCTACGGCGACCGTTACCTCGCCGGCCACGTGGTCGAGGGCGGGCGGCACCTCTATGTCTCCGCCGGCCTCGGCACGGCCGGCCTGCCGCTGCGCCTGCGCCGCCTCCCCGAGGTGCCGGTGCTCCGGCTCACGAGCTCCGCGCCGAGGACTCCGTCCGCGTGACGCGAATCGGACATCGGGGACTTCGACGGCAACTTTCCGGGCTCCGCGACGTTAGTCTGCGTGTCCATTCGGCCCTCAAGAAGTGCACGCGAGGGACCGATGACAGGGGAGACCGGACAGGGGGTTCGCGCCGGGGGCGCGACAGGCCGGTCAAGTCCAGCCGCGGGATCGCGGCACACGACGACTTGGGTTCTCTATTCACGTGACGCTGAATCTCGGCATCCTGCTCGCACTCGGTTGCGCCATCGCGACCCAGCTCGGCTTCCTCTACAAGCACCGCGGCGCCAACGAGGCGCCCTGCGTCGACATCCGGCATCCACTCGCGAGCGGGAAGTCCCTCTTCCGCTCGAAGTGGTTCGCGATCGGCATGGGCATCGCGTTCGGCGCGTGGATGCTGCACGTGGTGGCGCTGGCGCTGGCGCCGATGTCGGTCGTGCAGGCGGTGCTCTCGACGGGCGTCGTGATGCTGGCGGTGCTGGCGGAGCGGATCTTCGGCTTCAACGTCGGGCCGCGCCAATGGGCCGGCGTGGCGATGACCGCCGCCGGCCTGGTCCTGCTGATCGTCACGCTCCCGGCCGCCAACGGCGCGCATTCGGCGTACTCGCTCGCCGGCATGATCTCGTTCGAGGCCGGCATGCTCGCGATCGGCTTCCTGCTGATCTCCGGCCGGCACCTCGGGGCGCCCGACCATCACCACGGCGTCATGCTGGGCGCGGCGGCGGGCACGCTGTTCGGGGTCTCCGACGTCGCGATCAAGGCGCTCACCGGTCTCGGCGGCGTCGCCGACGTGCTCGTCTCGCCGTGGCTGGCGATCGCGATGATCGCCTCCGTCGTCGCGTTCTACGCGTCCGCGCGTGGCATGCAGGACGGCGAGGCCGTCCCGGTCATCGCCGCGACGTCCACCGCGGCCAACGTCTCCTGCATCCTCGGCGGCATCGTCGTCTTCGGCGACCCGATGCCCTCCGACACGCTGGGCATCGTCCTCCAGGGCTTCGCCTTCGCGCTCGTCGTCGTCGCAGCGCTCGTCACGCCGCCGCCGGTGCGCGCGGCCGCGGCGAACGCCGCCTGACGCGCCAACGTCGCTCGCGCCGCGCCCGGGCCGGCGCGTCGGACGTGGTTGGCGGCGGGGCACGCTCCTGTCGCGCAACCTCCACCAATCGAGCCTCTCCCTCAACGCCGCCGTTCTGCGAACCCCGCGCTCCGCGGCGCCTTGCCGCTCTCGGCGCCCCCGTGTAGGTTGTACGGATCGGCGTACGGGCGTCGACAAAGTGGACGAATCCGAGGAGGGGCATGTCGGCGGTCGAGGAACTCGCGACGGGTGCACTGCAGGAGCAGGCGCGCAAGCACCTGTGGATGCACTTCACCCGCATGGGCGCGTTCGACGAGGCCCACGAGATCCCGATCATCGTCCGCGGCGACGGCTGCTACGTCTACGACCAGCACGGCCGGCGCTACCTCGACGGGCTCTCCGCGCTGTACTGCGTGAACATCGGGCACGGCCGCGCGGACGTCGCGCAGGCCGGGGCGGACCAGGCGAAGGAGCTGGGCTTCTTCACCAACTGGGGCTACGCGCACCCGCGGGCGATCGAGCTCGCCGCGCGGATCGCCGGCCTCGCCCCCGGCGACCTCAACCGCGTCTTCTTCACGTCCGGTGGCTCGGAGTCGGTCGACTCCGCGCTCAAGCTCTGCCGCCAGTACCACAAGCTCACCGGCAATCCCGGCCGCTACAAGGTCATCAGCCGCAAGCTCGCCTACCACGGCACCACGATGGGCGCGCTCACCGCGACCGGCATCCCCGACGCCCGGCGCCCCTTCGAGCCGCTGTTCCCCGGCTCGGCCCACGTCGCCAACACGAACCCGTACCGGCCGGAGGTCGACGACCCGGCGGAGGCGATCCGCGAGCGGATCGAGTTCGAAGGCCCGGAGACCGTGTCGTGCGTGATCCTCGAGCCGGTCCAGAACTCCGGTGGTTGCTTCGGCCCGCCGCCCGGCTACTTCCAAAAGGTCCGCGAGATCTGCGACGAGCACGGCATCCTGTTCATCTCCGACGAGGTGATCTGCGCGTGGGGCCGCCTGGGCGAGTACTTCGGCGCCGAGAAGTTCGGCTACGAGCCGGACATCATCACCACGGCCAAGGGCCTGACGTCCGCGTACGCGCCGATGGGCGCGGTGATCGCGTCCGACAAGGTGTTCGAGCCGTTCGCCCAGGACAAGACGTCGTTCCTGCACGGGATCACGTTCGGCGGCCACCCCGTCGCGTCGGCGGTCGCGCTCGCGAACCTCGACGTGTTCGAGCGGGAGGACCTGCTCGAGAACGTGCGCACCAACGAGGGCGCGTTCGCCGCGATGCTCGACTCCCTGCGCGACATCCCGATCGTCGGCGACGTGCGCGGCCTCGGCTACTTCTGGGCGATCGAGCTCGTCCGGGACCGCGAGACCAGGCAGACGTTCTCCGAGGAGGAGTGCGAGTGGCTGCTGCGCGGGTTCCTCTCCACCGAGATCTTCAAGCGAGGCCTGATCTGCCGTGCCGACGACCGCGGCGATCCGGTGATCCAGCTCGCCCCGCCGCTCATCGCAGGCCCCGAGCAGTTCGAGGAGATCCGCAGCGTGCTGCGGCCCGCCCTCGAGGAGGCCTCGCGGAGGCTCGACCTGCACTGAGTCAGAGGGGGCGCTCGTGCTCCTGCTGCGTGACCTGATCCGCGACCTCGACATCCGGCTCGTCGCCGGCGAGGCGGGCCTCGACCGGCCCGTCCGCTGGGTGCACATCTCCGAGCTCGCCGACCCCACGCCGTGGCTGTCGGGCGGCGAGCTGCTGCTCACGACGGGGATGAACCTGTCCGACGCCGCGAGCCAGCGCGCGTTCGTGGAGCGGCTGACCGGGCACGACCTCGCGGGCCTCGGCCTGGGCACGGGCTTCGCCCACGGCGAGGTGCCGCAGCCGCTGCAGGAGGCCGCCGCCGAGCTGGGCTTCCCGCTGTTCGACGTCCCCTACGACGTCCCGTTCATCGCGGTGACAGAGAAGGCGTTCTCGCACCTCGTCAACGAGCAGTACGCGGTGCTCCAGCGCGCGCTCTCCGCCCACGAGCGGCTCGAGCGGATCGTCCTGTCCGAGCAGGGGCTGGAGGGCGTGACGGCCGCGCTCGCCTCGCTGATCGGCGGCACCGCGATGGTCTTCGACACGCGCGGCGGGGCGCTCGCGCGCTCCGACGGCGCCGATCCGCTCGGCCCAGAGGTGCTGGACGCTGCCGCCGCCGAGCTGCGCAAGCGCGCTCGCGCCGGCGCCCGCCGCGGCTACGCGCCGTCCGGCGAGCTGCACGGCCGTGCGCTCGCGCTGCCGGTCGTCCGCACCCCGGCGGGCGGCAACGGCGACGGGCCGGCGCCCGAGGCATGGCTCGTCGGCGTGAAGGACCGCGGCGGGCTCGGGGAGTTCGACCGGCTCGTGCTGCACCAGGCGGTGACGGTCGTGGGGCTGGAGCTGCTGCGCCGCCGCGTCGCCGACGACACCGAGCGGCGGCTGGCGGGCGACGTGCTGTCCGCCATGGTCTCCGGCGAGCTCGCCGGCGCCGAGCTGGCCCGCCGGCTGGCGCCGTTCGGGCTGCGCGACCGCGTCGGCGTGCTCGTGCTGACGCCGCCGCGCTCGGTCAAGGCGCTGGTGGAGGACGGCCTCACCGCGGCGCTGCGCGACGAGGTGCCCGGCGGCCTGGCGGCCGGGACGGGGCAATTCTCCTGCGCGCTGCTCCCGCTCCAGCGTGGCGAGACCGACGAGGACCTGTTCGAGCTGGCGGAGCGCGTCCGCGCGCGGGTCTCGCGCGACGCCGACATGACGCTTCCCGCCGGCGCGGGCCGCGCGGTCGGATCCGCCGACCTGCGGCGCACGTTCCACGAGGCGCGCTGCGCGCTCGAGGCCCAGGCGCTCTCCGGCGAGGCCAACGGCGACGGCTCGCCGCACCTGCTCGCGACCTACCGCGACCTCGGCTCGTTCCAGCTCCTGCTCTCCCTGCAGGACGGCGAGGCGCTGCGGCTGTTCTGCGACTCGATCCTCGCGCCGATCGAGGACGGCGAAGGCGCGTACGGCGGCGAGCTGATGCGCTCGCTGGAGGCGTTCATCGAGTGCAACGGCCAATGGGAGCGCGCCGCGCGTCAGCTCTACTGTCATCGCCACACGCTGCGCTACCGCATCCGGCGGGTGGAGGAGCTGACGGGCCGCTCGCTGGACTCGGCGCGCGACCGGATCGACTTCTGGCTGGCCCTGCGCGGCCGCGAGCTGGTGACATGAATTTGGAATCGAGAGGAGAGGTCTGCGCGTGAAGGTCGGCGTTCCCACCGAGATCAAGGCGGACGAGTACCGCGTGGCGCTCACGCCGTCCGGCGTGCGAGAGCTGGTCGAGCACGGCCACGAGGTGGTCGTGCAGTCGGGCGCGGGCGATGGCTCTGCGATCGCCGACGCCGACTACGAGGGGCAGGGCGCGATCGTCCTCCCGGACGCCGACACGGTGTTCGCCGAGTCCGAGATGATCGTCAAGGTGAAGGAGCCCCAGCCGGAGGAGGTCGCGCGGCTCGAGGCGCGGCACACGCTGTTCACGTACCTGCATCTCGCCCCGGACCCCGAGCTCACGCAGGGGCTCGTCGAATCCGGCGCGACGTGTGTGGCGTATGAGACGGTGGAGGATGCGCGTGGGCGGTTGCCGTTGTTGGCGCCGATGAGTGAGGTGGCGGGCAAGATCGCGACGCAGGCGGGCGCGTTCATGTTGGAGAAGCCGTTGGGCGGCCGCGGGATCCTGCTCGGCGGCGTGCCGGGTGTGGCGGCGGCGAAGGTGATGGTGATCGGCGGCGGTGTGGTGGGGATGAACGCGGCGTTCATCGCGATGGGCATGGAGGCCGAGGTCTATGTCTATGACCGCAACATCGATCGCCTGCGTGAGCTCGACCTGTACTTCGCGGGGCGCGCGTCGACGTGCTACGCGTCGACGTTGGAGATCGAGCAGCGGCTGCCCGACATGGATCTGGTGATCGGCGCGGTGCTGGTGCATGGGGCCAAGGCGCCGTATGTGATCCGGCGCGAGCAGTTGTCGTTGATGAAGCGCAACGCGGTGCTGGTGGACGTCTCGATCGATCAGGGCGGGTGCTTCGAGACGTCGCGTCCGACCACGCATTCGGACCCGACGTTCGAGGTCGACGGCATCACGCACTACTGCGTGGCGAACATGCCTGGCGCGGTTCCGGTCACGTCCACGTACGCGCTGACCAACGCGACGCTGCCGTACGTGCTGCACCTGGCCGACGCGGGCGTGGGTCGCGCGGCGCGTGAGAATCCGGGGCTGGCGCACGGCGTCAACGTCGCGGGCGGCAAGGTCACGTACGAGCCGGTCGCCGGCGCCACCGGGCTGCCGTACACGCCGCTCTTCGACGCGCTCGGCGAGGGCGCCAAGGCCGCCTGACAGGCGGCCACTGCTACCATCCCGCGCCGTATGCCGACGACGTCCCAGCTGGTCCGCAAGGGCCGGAATCCCAAGACCAAGAAGCTGGCCACCCCGGGCCTGAAGTCCGGTAAAGGCCGGAAGAAGAAGGTCGCCGCACCGCAGCGGCGCGGCGTGTGCACGCGTGTGTACACGACCACGCCGAAGAAGCCGAACTCCGCGCTGCGCAAGGTGGCCCGCGTGCGACTGACGAACGGGATGGAGGTCACGGCGTACATCCCCGGCGAGGGCCACAACCTGCAGGAGCATTCGGTCGTGCTCGTGCGCGGCGGCCGCGTCAAGGATCTGCCGGGCGTCCGCTACAAGGTCATCCGCGGGACGCTCGACGCGGCCGGCGTGTCCGACCGCAAGAAGG
>DATHJG010000980.1:0-2405 GCA_035489875.1 Solirubrobacteraceae bacterium
CCGTCGGGAGCGCCCCAGGACTACGTCGACCGTGCCGAGTACGAGATCACGGTCATCTGCGACAAGGGCTACCCGTCCTACTTCCTCATCGTCGCCGACCTGATCGACTACGCCCGCTCGGTCGACATCCGGGTGGGGCCCGGCCGTGGCTCTGCCGCGGGGTCGCTGGTCGCCTACGCAATGGGCATCACCAACATCGATCCCATCAAGTACGGGCTGCTCTTCGAGCGCTTCCTCAACCCGGAACGCGCGTCGATGCCCGATATCGACATCGACTTCGACGACCGCCGCCGCGGCGAGATGGTCCGCTACGCCACCGAGAAGTACGGCTCGGACCGGGTCGCGCAGGTGATCACGTTCGGCACCATCAAGACCAAGGCGGCCATCAAGGACGCGGCCCGGGTCCGGTTCGGCCAGCCCGGTTACGCGATCGCCGACCGGATCTCCAAGGCGCTGCCGCCGCCCGTCGCCGCCAAGGACATCCCGCTGTCCGGCATCGTCGACGCCACGCACGAACGCTACGGCGAGGCGGCCGAGGTGCGTGCGCTCGTGGAGAACGACGCCGAGGTCGCCACGATCTTCGACACCGCGCGCGGGCTGGAGGGGCTGATCCGCAACGCGGGCGTGCACGCGTGCGCGGTGATCATGTCCAGCGAGCCGCTGATGGACGCGATCCCGTTGTGGCGCAGGGACGACGGCTCGGTGGTGACCGGGTGGGACTACCCGTCGTGCGAGGCCATCGGCCTGCTGAAGATGGACTTCCTCGGCCTGCGGAACCTGACGGTCATCGGTGACGCGATCGACAACATCAAGGCGAACCGGGGCACCGACGTCGACCTCGACACGTTGCGCACCGACGACGAGAAGACGTACGAGCTCCTTGCCAGGGGCGAGAGTCTCGGCGTGTTCCAACTCGACGGCGCGGCGATGCGCGAGCTGCTGCGGCGCATGCGCGCCACCGGGTTCGGCGACATCATCGCCGTCAACGCGTTGTACCGGCCCGGTCCGATGGCGATGAACACCCACAACAACTACGCGGACCGCAAGACCGGACGCCAGGAGGTCGAGCCGATCCACCCCGAGCTGGCCGAGCCGCTGCGCGACATCCTCGCCGAGACCCACGGCCTGGTCGTGTACCAGGAACAGATCATGCAGATCGCGCAGCAGGTCGCCGGCTTCTCGATGGGACAGGCCGACGTGCTGCGCCGCGCGATGGGCAAGAAGAAGAAAGACGTGCTGGAGAAGGAGTTCGAGCGGTTCCACGCCGGCATGACCGCGAACGGGTTCTCCGCGGCCGCGGTCACGGCGCTGTGGGACACGATCCTCCCGTTCGCCGGCTACGCCTTCAACAAGTCGCACGCCGCGGGGTACGCGCTCGTCGGGTACTGGACCGCCTACCTGAAGGCGAACTACCCGGCCGAGTACATGGCCGCGCTGCTGACCTCGGTGGGGGACAACAAGGACAAGTCCGCGGTGTACCTTTCGGAGTGCCGCAGGATGGGGATTCGCGTGCTGCCGCCGGACGTGAACTTCTCGGCGCTGCGGTTCGCCGCGATCGGCGCGGACATCCGGTTCGGCATGGGCGCGGTGCGCAACGTCGGCGCCAACGTCGTCGAGTCGATCGTGAAAACGCGGCAGGCCAAGGGGAAGTACGCGTCGTTCGCCGACTTCCTCGACAAGTCCGAGCTGCTCGTGTGCAACAAACGGGTGGTCGAGTCGCTGGTCAAGGCCGGCGCGTTCGACTCGCTCGGCGCGCCTCGGTTGGCGTTGGCGCGCGTGCACGAGCAGGCCGTGGACGCGGTCGTGACGCTCAAACGGAAACAGGCGATGGGTCAGTTCGACCTGTTCGGCACGGAGTCCGCAGAGGCGTCCCCGCTCGCGCATCTCGACGTGCCGGACGAGGAGTGGCCACGCAAGGAACTGTTGGCGCACGAGAGGAACATGCTCGGCCTCTACGTGTCGGCGCATCCGCTCGACGGCGCGGAGCGGGCCCTGCGCCGTCGAGCTCCGCGCCCCATCGCCGCGCTGCTGGACAACCCGCCGCGCGAGGGAGAGGTCGTGATCGCCGGGCTGATCACCGCGCTGGAGCGGCGGGTCAACAAGAACGGCGAGCCGTGGGCCATCTGCACGGTCGAGGACCTGGACGCCTCGCTCGAGGTGCTGTTCTTCGCGAAGTCCTACGCGGTGTGCGCGGGCGACCTCGTCGAGGACAACGCGGTCGTCGTCAAGGGCCGGGTGAACTGGCGCGAGGAACGGCTTTCCGTCTTCGGCGCCGACGTGGTCCCGCTCGACCTCTCCGACGACGGGCCGCCGCTGACCTTGGTGTGCACGGTGGGCACGGCCACCGAGGCGTCGGTCGTCGAGCTGCGCAACACCCTGCTCGCGCACCGGGGCGACACCCCGGT
>DATHJG010000981.1:0-4623 GCA_035489875.1 Solirubrobacteraceae bacterium
CTGCGCGGGGTTCGGCACGACGAACCCGGCCACGGTCATGCCGTACGCGTCGGCGAGGTACCCGAACGCGTCGTGGGTCGTGATCAGCTGCCGCCCGGCGCGCGGGATGCGCGTGATCTGGCGCGCGACGTATGCGTCGAGGTCGTGCAGCCGGCGCAGGTACGCGGCCGCCGCCTCCCGGTAGTCGTCGCCGTGCTCGGGGTCGGCCTGCACGAGCGTGTCGCGGATCAGCTGGACATACGCCCCGGCGTTGCCGACGTCCTGCCACAGGTGCGGGTCGATCTCGCCGTGCACGTGCTTGCCGAGCACGGCCTGCGGGAGCTGGAAGACGCGCGCCCCGGGCTTGCCGAGGAACGCGAAGCGCGGGTCGTCGGGCACGGTCTCCAGCGCGCGATTGGGCACGTCGATCACGGCGGCGCGTGCGTCCACGTCGTCCTGGCGGCCGCGGATGTCGCCGCGCGCGGCAAACGCGAACAGCCGGCCGGAGTCGAGGTCCACGGTCAGGTCGGTGTGCCCGTCGTCGAGCACGTCGCCGCCGCGCCGGACGCCGTGCGGATCGACCCCGACCGCGAACGTGAACGCGGCCGGCTTCCCGAGCGGCCGGCGCTCGCCGTCCTCGGTCTCGAGCTCGGCGGCGAGCGTGAGCCGGTAGACCCCGCGCTCGGTGAACGCCCAGTTGAGGTGCGTGTGGGCGGCGGGCGGGAGCGTCGTGGCGTCGCGCGCGTCGAAGCCGTCGCCCGAGTCGAAGTACACGTCCGGCCGGCCGAGCGCCTCGGTCAGGTAGACCACGAGCCGGCCGGGCCCCTCCAACGCAGTCGTGCGCAGCCGGACGTACGACGAGCGCGTCGCGCCGCGCGCCGCCCCGTCGCCGCGGACGCGCAGGCCGAGCCAGAGCACGTCGAGGCCGAGGTCCTCCACCAGCGGCAGCACGTTCGCGCCGTAGGTCTCAGCCGCCTCGGCGAGCGACACGTTCGGCGCGTCCGCGCGCGCGTTCGCGTCGACCGCCTTGATCAGCGCGTGCTCCTCGAGCAGCAGGTGGTTGGTGAACGTGACGTCGGCGTCCGCGATCCGCGCGGCGTCGGTCGGCGTCGGCTCGTACGAGTGCGGGTCGCCGCCCGGCGGCACGAGCGGCTCGGAGCGCACGTGCGATCCGCCGACCTGGCGCACCAGGTCGGCCAGGATGTCGGTCGTGCTGAGCACCCGGAGCGGGCCGCCGTCCTCGCTCCCGCGTACGTCCTCCGTCCCGCCGCGCCACAGCACGCCGATGGCGAGCAGCGCGCCGATCGCGGCGACCGCGAGCACCGACCCGAGGCGTCCCATCAGCGGATCCGCAGCGGACGCGTCCGCACCGTCGTCCGGTCACCCGCCGCCGCGCTCACTCGCACCACGTAGCGCCCGCGCCGCGGTCGCCGGTCGAGCCGCAGCACGACCGTCCGCCGGCCGGCGCGGACGCTGCGCGCCGCCGTGCGCGCCGCGACGTGCTCGCCCCGCCGGAGCGTGGCGCGCACGCGGCTCGGGGCGGAGAGCGTGAGGCGCAGCGTCAACCGGCGCCCACGCGCGCCCGCCCCGCGCAGCGTCAGCCGCGGGGCGGCTGCGCCCGACCCGGCCGGGGGCGGCTCGGTGCCCGGTGGCGTCCCGCCCGGATCGCCCGGGCCCGGCGCCGGCGGCGCGCCCGCCAGCGTGTCGTCGACCAGCACGCGCAGCACCTGCGCGTCGTGCTCCACGGCCCCGCTCGCGCGCGTCGCGCCGACCTCGAGGTGGAGCGCGTACGCGCCGGGTTGCGTGAAACTCCAGGTGCCGTGGGCGTGCGTGCCGAGCGGGACGTCGCGCGCGTCCGGCAGGCCGTCGCCGCTGTCGAACAGCTTGTCCACCTGGCCGAGCCCGCCGGTCTGGAACACCGCCACGGCGCCGGGACCGTCCACGCCGGTGAGCCGCCAGGTCACGGGGCCGTCGACGTCCGCGGCCGAGAGCGCCTCGGTGTTCCAGCCGAGCCAGACCACGCCGGCCTTCTGCACCTGCGGGATCAGCCAGACGGTCGCGCCGGGAGGACCGAGGAACGCGAAGCGCGTGCCGGCCGGCACGACCGCGCGCGCGTCGCGGTCGAGCCGGACCTGCACGTCGCCGGGCTCCCGCCATACCGGCTCGCCGTGGGTCGAGTCCCTGATCTGCGCGCGTAGTCGGTCGCCGGCGACGCGCATGCCGAAGTCGACGTGGCCGTCGTCGAGCACGACCGGGGCCTGGGCATGCGCTGCGGGGGCGAGGACGCCGGCGCACGCGACCGCGATGACGGCAAGGCGCATCGCGGGCTCAGCCGACCTGGAACGCGAGCGTCGCCGTGTCGCGCAGCGTCCGCCCGCCCGGCGTGCGCGCGCTCATCCGGAACGTCAGCCGGTAGCGGCCCGCGCGGGTGAACGCCCAGTTGCCGTGCGCGTGCGTCCCGAGCGGGACGCGGCGCGAGCCCGGGCGCGAGCGCGCGCTGCTGAACAGGATGTCCGGGCTGCCGAACGAGCTCGTCTGGTACAGGACGACGCGGCCGGGTCCGCGCACGCTCCGCAGGCTCCACGTCACCGCCCCGCGCACCTGGCGCCCGCTGATCTCCTGCGTGTTCCAGCCGAGCCACAGCACGCCTGCGCGCTGCGCCTGGGGGAGGAGCCAGACGACCTGGCCCGGCCGCCCGACGAACCCGAGGCTGCCGTCGCGCGGCAGGCGGACCTCCGCCCGCGAGCCCAGTCTGGCGACGACGTTGCCCGGCGCGTTCCAGCGCGTGCTGCCGGAGCCGCGCGTCTGGTCCTTGATCTGGCTGACGAGCTTGCCGCCGGCGATGCGCGCGGCGTAGTCGGCGTGGCCGGCGTCGAGCGTGATGGAGGACGCGAGGAGGGGGACGGCGAGGGCGGCAGACAGCAGCATGGGCGCGACAATAACAAGACTCACTCTCATTAAGCAGTCCGAGTCCGAGCGGCGCGATCGTGATAGCTTCGAGCGCTTCCATGGCCTCACTGCGCTCACGGTCGCGCCGACGCAGGCTCCTGCTCGCCGCGCTGCTGCTCGTCGCCGTGGCGCTGGTGCTGGTCGCGCCGGCGCTCATGCTGGCCATGGCACCGGCCATCGCGCTGTTCGCGATGGTCGCCCACCGGTTCATGCCCGGCGAGCGGCTGATCGTCCGGCTCCGCACGCGTGATGCCGGCGCGAGCCGCCGTCGCGCGCTTCCGGCCGAGCGTCTGTACGACGCCCTGGTCGTGCGCCGCGCGGGCCGCCTGATCGCCTCCGCGCTCGCCATGCGCCCGCCGCCCGCGCGGCCGCCTCTCCCCAACTAGCGGCGCGCGGTTCACGGCGAAGGCCGGGCGCGCGCCCGGTCCTTATCGTCGAAACCGAGGAGGAACGAGCGCGTGCGCGCGCCGACTTCAACCGGGCGAGGGTCTCCTCTCGCCACCCGCTTCTGCATAGCGGGCGCCATGGCCACCGCCGCCTACGCGGCGGGCTGGGCCGACGCGGCGTCCGCAGCCGCACCGCCGCCGTGTGGCGGCGCGCCCCAGGTCACCGACGCCACCGGCGACGGGCACCACAACAACACCGACGTCGTCGCCGCCTGGCTGGCGGAGCAGTCCGGCCGGGTGCAGGCGGTGATCCAACCGCGCGTCGCGGTGTGGGAGCCGGCGCACCCAGACTCCGACGCCGCCGGCTTCGCGCTGTTGTACGACCTGGGCGGCCAGGTCCGCTACGTCCGGGCCGAGGCGCCGCGCGAGGCGCCGGTGCGCTTCGACCATGGCACGTGGACGAGTTCCGGCGGGTTCGCACATGTCGGCGCGACTACGGGCGAAGCGGTCGCCGGTCCGGGCGGCACGGTCACCATCGACGTGCCCGGGATCCTGCCCGGCGCGGTGCTCGCCCGGCCCTTCGTGCTCACGTACGACGGCGTCGACAGCACCGGGCCGCACTGGGTCGACCGCGCGCCCGGCGGCGTGACGCCGGACGGCGTGGAGTACGGCGCTGACTTCGTTGCCGGTTCCTGCGCAGGTCCGGGGGGCGGCGGGCCGCAGCCCGGCGGTGGCGGGGCCACGACGACGGCGGTACAGCTCCGCGCGCCGCGCCGGCTCGTCGGCGGAGGGACGGCGACGGTCGGCGGGCGCGTGCTGCCGGCGCGCGCCGGCGTGACGGTGGCGGTGACCGCCACGGCCCGCGGCGCGCGGGTCCGGCGCGCCCGGACGCAGGCCGACGGGACGTTCTCGCTGCTCGTGCCGATCGCCGAGACCACGCGTCTGCGCGCGGTCGCCGAGGGGATCGGGTCGCAGACGCAGACGGTCACAGTGCGCTCGAAGGTCCGGATCCGGGTGCGCGGCGCCGTCGTCCGCGGCTCGGTCAGTCCGCGCCTCCCGGGCCAGGTGCTGCTGCTCCGATCCGGCGCGGTGGAGCCGACCGCGCGCACGAAGGCGCGCGGCGGCAGCTTTTGCATCCGCCTCGCCCATCCCCGTCCCGGCCGCTACCAGGCCGTGTTCATCCCGAGCGGCCGTCGCGCCGAGCGGTCCACTTCCAACACAGGAGTCATCCGATGAAGTCCACTCGCATCGTTGGCGCGCTGACTACGGCCGCCGCGCTCGCCATCCCGGCCTCCGCCGCCGCGCACGG
>DATHJG010000982.1:0-2923 GCA_035489875.1 Solirubrobacteraceae bacterium
TGGCTTCCTTGAACTGGAGTAGGAGCGGGTCGTCGCCGTCGCGGCCGAGCAGCAGCATGATCCACGCCCGGGTCCCCACGCTGCCGACGCCGACCACCTTGCGCGCGGCGTGGACGTAGCGGAACCGCTCGAGCAGGCGGCGGCGGTCGTCGGACAGGGTTTCGCGATACGCGCGCACGATCTCCCGCGCCGCGTCGTGGATCCGAGCGTGGTCGCTCGCGTCCATCAGGTCCTCGACCGGCGCGATGAGCGGCGGGTCGCTGACGATCCGCGGCTCGCCGTCCACCATCCGGGTGAGCTTGGCGAACGCCTTCAGGCTGTTCTTGCTCTGCGCCTTCTCGACGTTGGCATCGTATTGGCGGACCTGCTTGGGCGTGGCGAGCTCGCGGAAGCGCGCGGAGACCTCGTCCATGTTTAGGCGGGAGTACCAGACGTCGACGGTGCGCATCCGGGCGAAGTCCGTCATCGCCTCGCGGTAGGCACGCGTCACGGTCAGGTTGATCGCCCGGCGCTGCTTGTCGTCGAAGCCGCGGCTGCGGCCGGCGACGGCGAAGCTGGCGACGAGGCGCTTGAGATCCCATTCGAATGGTCCCGGCAGCGTCTCGTCGAAGTCGTTGACGCTGAACACGAGCCGCCGGTCCGGCGCGGCGAAGGCGCCGAAGTTGGAGAGATGGGCGTCTCCGCACAGCTGAGCGTCCAGTCCGGTGCGCGGCCCGGCGGCCAGATCCGCGGCCATGATGTACGCCGCGCCCCGGAAGAACGTGAACGGCGAGACCAGCATGCGGCCGTAGCGGACCGGGACCAGCTCATCCACGCGCGAGACGGCCTGCTCCTCGAGCAGCTCAACCGGATCCCGCCGGCCGGGCGCGGCCGCCCACTCCGCATGGGACGAGCGAGGGACGTCCGCCCGCATCGCCCGCCCGCGCGCCGCCCGCTCGGCCGGGGTCGGGTGCGGCAGCACGGCGCGCGTCTCGGGCGCCGCGACCCGACGACGGGTCCTGCGCGGCGCCGTACGGGAACGGTCGTCGGCCCGCCCCGTCTGCTCGATCTCGGCCATCTCGGTTCCTCCTCCTAGGTGCCACCACACTGCCCGGCACCTCGCCGCGGTGCATCACCCGATCGGCATGAGGACGGGCTCGCGGCTCCGCGCCGCCGCCCGGATCACCCGGATCGGAGGATGCCCGGAGCGCAGCGCGACCGGACGATGAGCGCATGGACGCGGCGACCCCCTACGGCGAGCAGGTCCGCTGGGAGCCTGCGACGCCCCGGCTGGGCGTGCTGCGGACGCTCGTCTCCTGGGCGGTCGCCGCGGCGTCGGTCTGGGTGGCGGCGGCGATCGTGCCGGGCGTGGCGCTCGAGCAGACGGGCGCGGGCTTCCTGGTCGCCGTGGTCCTCGCGCTGCTCAACGCCGTGCTCCCGCCCGTGCTCGCGGCGCTGCGCCTGCCGTTCATGCTCCTGGCCGGCTTCCTGGCGGTGCTGGTCGCGGACGCCCTCGTGCTCATGCTCGCGCACGACGTACTGCCCGATCACATCCGCGTCGACTCGTTCGGCGACGCGCTCCTCGCCGCGGTCCTGATCTCCGCGGTGGGCCTCGTCCTCCAGGTGATCCTCGGCACGAACGACGACGACGAGTACAACCTGCGCGTCACGCGCCGGATCGCACGCCGCCAGGGGGCGAGCGCGGTCACCGACGTGCCCGGCATCGTGTTCCTCGAGATCGACGGGCTCGCCCTCCCGATGCTGCGCGACGCGATGCGCGACGGCAGCGCGCCGAACATGGCCCGCTGGATCGCCGACGACGGCTACCGGCTCACCGAGTGGGAGACCGACCTCTCGTCCCAGACGGGCGCCTGCCAGGCGGGCATCCTGCTGGGCTCCAACGAGGACATCCCCGCGTTCCGGTGGGTGGAGAAGGAGACGGCGCGGATCGTCGCCTGCTCCTCCCCGTCCGACTGCGCCGCGATCGAGGCGCGGCTCGCCACCGGCGCCGGGCTGCTCACGCACGGCGGCACGAGCCGGGGCAACCTGCTCTCGGGCGAGGCGGAGGAGACCATCCTCACGGTCAGCCGCGCCGACGCGGAACGCGGCGCGAACCCGGGGTACCGGGCGTTCTTCGCCAACGGCTTCAACGTCACCCGGGTGCTCGTCCTGTTCGCGTGGGAGGTCGTGCTGGAGCTGGCCGCCGCGGCGCGCGCCAGGCGCCGCGACGTGCGCCCGCGCGGGCACCGCGGCGGGATCTATCCGCTGATGCGCGGCGCCATGTGCGTCGCCGTGCGCGACCTGGTCGTGTTCGGCGTGCTGACCGACATGATGCGCGGGCGGCCCGCGGTCTACGCGACGTTCGCGAGCTACGACGAGGTCGCGCACCACTCCGGGCTCGAGCGCGCGGACACGCTGGAGGCCCTGCGCAAGCTCGACCAGCAGTTCGGCCGGGTCGCGGCGGCGCGGCGCTACGCGCCGCGGCCCTACGAGATCGTCGTGCTCTCGGACCACGGCCAGACGCAGGGCGCGACGTTCAAGCAGCGCAACGGCTACGGGCTCGACGAGCTCGTCGAGCGGTCGCTGGCGGGCGGCCGCGTGTCGGGCGTGGCGGGCGGCGACGAGCAGAGCGCGATGGTCAGGCGCGCGGTCGACGAGGCCACCGGGCGCAAGACCGCCAAGCGGGCGAAGAACGACGCCTCCGGGCGCGAGGTCGTCGTGCTGGGGTCGGGCAACCTCGGGCTCGTCTACCTGATGGAGCAGAAGCACCGGCTCTCGTTCGAGGAGATCGACGAGCGCCATCCCGAGCTGATCCCGGCGCTGCGCGCGCACCCCCACGTCGGCTGGCTGCTCGTGCACTCGCTCGACCAGGGCGGGCTCGTGCTCGGCGCCACGGGCGTGCGCCACCTCGTGGACGGCCACGTCGAGGGACCCGATCCGCTCG
>DATHJG010000983.1:0-4176 GCA_035489875.1 Solirubrobacteraceae bacterium
TGAGCGGCGGCACGACGGAGACGAACTCGCGATGACCTACTCGCCTACCACGCAGCACCACAACGGTCGCGCCGGCGCCGGCGC
Source organism: Solirubrobacteraceae bacterium (assembly GCA_035489875.1). GTDB lineage: Bacteria > Actinomycetota > Thermoleophilia > Solirubrobacterales > Solirubrobacteraceae > DASQMT01. The sequence goes on from DATHJG010000983.1 coordinate 85, forward strand.
CGGCGCCGGCGCCGGCGCCGGCGCCGGCTCGCCTGCGGCCTGCGCGATCGCGGACCGGATCGCAGCCGGTCGGCACGAGCTCGCGCAGCGGATCGTCGACGGCTTCCGCGAGGAGGTCGCCGACTACCGGCTCGTCGACGACGAGGAGGTGCTCGCGGATGTGCTCGCGTTCGCGCTCGACAGCCTCGAAGCGCTGACGGCCGGCCTCCGGGACGGGCGGCCCACCTCCGCCGCCCGGCTCGAGCCGGCCCGCGCCGCCGCGCGGCGGCGCGTCCATCAGCGGGTATCGCTGGAATCGTTCCTGCACGCGGGCCGCATCTGGGCGCGGGTCGTCTGGGACGCCGTGCTCGAGGAGGTGCGCCCAGACCGGCGCGACGAACTCGAAGCGGCGCTGACCGTCGCGTTGCGCCTGCTGTCGCAGATCGACCAGATGTCGACGGTGGCCGCCGACGCCTACCTCGACGAGGTCAGCGATCGCGGCCTGCTGCGCCGCGACCTGCTGGACGCGATCGTCACCGGACGCGGCGACGGCGAGATCGCGCGCGCCGGCGCGCTCGGGCTCCGGCTGGCCGAGAACTACGTCGTCATCGTGCTCCGCGCGCCCGGCGTGGACCCGGACGACGCGCGCCGGCAGTCGCTGAGCACGCAGGTCGCGCTCGACCGCATCGTGCACGCGACCCGCTGCCGGCTGCACCCGGCAGCCTGATCGTCGGGATGCGCCACGGCGATGTCGTCGCGCTGTACCCGGTGTCGGGCCCCGCCGGCGTCGCCGAGGCCCGGCGCGAATGCGCGGCCCTGGTCGACGCGCTCGGCATCGACGTCGCCGTCGGCATGGGCGGCTGGCACGCCGGGCTGCCCGAAGGTGTCGTTTCTCGCGCGGCCGTGCCAGAAGGTTGCAGGGGTGGCCGTACGGTGGCGGCCATGCGGACGTTCGATGTCGTGGTGATCGGCGGCGGGCCGGCTGGTGAGGAGGTGTCGGCGCGGGTCGCCGGTCACGGCCTGAGCGTGGCGCTCGTCGAGGATCGGCTGGTCGGGGGCGAGTGCGCGTACTGGGCGTGCCTGCCGTCGAAGGGGCTGTTGCGGCCGTACGAGGCGCTGGCCGAGGCGCGGCGCGTCCCGGGCGCGGCGGAGGCGGTCAGCGGTGGGCTGGACGTGCCGGCCGTGCTGCGCAGGCGCGACGAGATCATCAACGATTTCGACGATGCGGGGCCGCGGGGGTGGGTGGAGAGTCGCGGGGTCGCGTTCATCCGCGGTCATGGCCGGCTCGCGGGTGAGCGTCGGGTGGTCGTGGGCGATCAGGAGCTCGAGGCGCGCCGGGCGGTGGTGCTGGCGGGCGGCTCGGTGGCGTCGTTTCCGCCGATCGAGGGGCTCGACCAGGTGAAGGGTGCGTGGACGAACCGGGAGGCGACGACGGCCAGGGAGATCCCGCAGCGGCTGCTGATCGTGGGCGGCGGGGCGGTCGGGGTGGAGATGGCGCAGGCGTTTCAGACGCTGGGCAGCCAGGTCACGCTGGTCGAGGGCGAGCGGCGGCTGCTGCCGCGCGAGGAGGAGTTCGCGTGCGCGCAGGTGACGACCGCGCTGGAGCGGTACGGCGTCGACATCCGCACGGGGCAGAAGGCCATCAGCTTCTCGCAGAACGGGAGCACGGTCACGGTGACGACCGCGCGCGAGCAGGGCGGCGTCGGCGAGAGTGCCGAGCGGCTCGCGCACGGCGGCACGGCCACGGTGACGGCCACCGAGGCCGCCACGGCGGTCGGCGATGTGCTGCTCGTGGCGCTCGGCCGCAAGGCCCCGACGTCGGATCTCGGCGTGGAGACCGTGGGCTTGGCGCCCGGCGAGACGGTCGAGGTCGACGATCACATGCGCGTGCCCGGCACGCCGTGGCTGTACGCGGTCGGCGACATCAACGGCCGCGCGCTGTTCACGCACATGGGCAAGTACCAGGCCCGGCTTGCGGCCGACTGCATCGTCGGCAACGGCGCCGCGATCGCCCATGGCGCGGATGGCCGGTTGTCTCCGCGCGTGATCTTCACCGACCCGCAGGTCGCCGCCGTCGGCCACACGACCGACACCGCCGCCGCGGCCGGGCTCGAGGTCGACGTCTACGACACCGAGACCTCGGGCAACCTCGGCGGCGAGTTCTACGGCCACAACGCGCCGGGCACCACGCGCTTCCTGGTCGACCGCGAGCGGCGGGTCCTCGTCGGCTGCACGATCACCGGCTCCGAGGTGGTCGACTTCCTGCACGCGGCGACGATCGCGGTGGTGGGCGAGGTGCCGCTGGAGCGCCTGCGGCACGCCGTCCCGCCGTTCCCGACGCGGAGCGAGCTCTGGCTCTCGCTGCTGGAGCAGGCGGGCGTGTGAGCGTACGAGCGGCACTTGCCACCATCGTCGCGGCAAGCGCCGTTCCCTACGGCTACACGGTCACGCTCTGGAGCTCCGGCGCGGTGCTGATGGACTCGCACGGCACGCCGCATGTCGCCGAGGTGTTCCTGTTCGTGGCCGGCGCGCTGGCCGGCTTCGCCCTGATGGCGCTCGTCGCGCACGGGACGCTCGGCCGGGGCGACCCGCCCGACGATGCCGACGCTCGCGTCGTCGCCGGCTCCCTGCACGTGCTGGCGGCAGGCGGCGCGGTCGGCGCGGTCGCGCTGCTCGCCCGGATCGACTCCTGGGAGGCGTGGCCGCTGAGCGCGTTCGCCGCCACGGCGCTCTACCTGCTCATGGCCGGCCTGCAGCTCGCCGTGGTCGCCGGCCGGCGCAGGCGCCGGGCCCGCACCGACCATCCTCCGCACGTGCTCCCCGCTCGCCGAGACGCGGCCTAGCCTAGGGCCGCGACGCTCGTTTGGGCGCGTGAGGGGCAGCGAGGCTTGGCGACCGTGTCTGCGCTGCGACGGGTTGGGGGACGGCTACGGCATTAGCAGGTTGAAGCGCCAGAAGTCGTTTTCGATCGGGCCGACCTCGCAGTTCGCGAAGCCGGCCTGTTCCGCGTAGCCGCGCACGGTGTGCTCGCGCATGACGGTGCCGGTTCCGGCGGCGTTCTCGCCGACCATTCCAACGGGGAGGCAGTGCAGGCCGCTGAACCCGTAGCTAGTTAGTTATCGGTCGGCCACTTGACGTGCGCAGTGCGCCGGCGGTCAGCAGCGGTAGCTGAAGTTGAGCGTCTCCGGGCTCGGCTAAGAGACGTGCGCGACCGACTGCTGCGGGTCGGCCTGCGCACGTCGCTCGGCGTCTGACTTACCAGTTGCACATCGGCAGGGCCACGTCCATGTCGTCTGAGCAGGTCAGCTCGTCGGACGCCTTGTCGATCCCTTCCTCGACGCCCACCTCCTTGCCCGACGAGTAGCCGGCGGCTGACCCGCTCGAGTAGCCGGCGTTGATGCCCGCCTGACGCGCGGACTCAACCTGCTTGGCGAGCGCCCGCTTGTGGTCCTTCTTCATGCGCGTGATGCGGCCGCGCCACATGTCGTTGACCTTGCCGACGCGCTTCTGCTCGGCGACCTTGGCGTCGGAGAGCGCAGCCTTGAGCTCGCGGGCCCGCTCCGTGTTGGTGCGCTCGACGTTGGTCTTCACGCGGTCGGCTGCGGTCGCCTCCGTCAGTCGCGTGTTCTGGCCGATGAAGAACGCCGCCGCGCACGCCGCGGCGACGAGCGCGATCAATACCAGCGTGCGAACGACCGTCCGGGTGGTGATCTCGAAGATCATCGTCGGCTCAGAGTCGGTAGGCGACGAAGCGGAACGAGGTGCCCGAGTCGTACTCGTCGCACTGCCAGCGGAGAGAGCTGCGCTTGTAGCACGTCCACGTCACGTACCCGTCCCAGAACCGCGTCGGCAGGCGGTAGCTGTAGGTGCGCGCGTAGGCGCGGCGAAGCCACTTGTTCATCACGTACTTGGCCGACGCGCAGTTCATGCCGGACATCGGGCTCAGGCGCTTGAATTTCGCCGGCACGTCGCCGCGGTTGTAGGTCACGCCGGAGTCGCCAAGCGAACACGACGAGGCGCTCGCGGAGGAGGACGCGCCCAGCAGCATGGCGGACGCGAGGAGCGCCGCGGCGGAGAACTTGAGCGCGATCGCGCGCCACTTGAGAAACCTCA
>DATHJG010000984.1:0-5913 GCA_035489875.1 Solirubrobacteraceae bacterium
GTCGCCGAGCGGGTCGAAGTCGTTCGCCGACTTCGCCTTCACCGAGATGATCTCCTCGCCCGGCGCGGGCGTGCTCGTCCCAGGCCCGGTGCCGCGCTGCGTGCGCTCGCCGAGCTGGTCGGCGATCAGGTAGACGGCGGCCGCGCCGACCGCGATCATCAGCACGAACAGGAGCACCGGCAGGCGCAGCCGGAGGCGGAGCGGCAGGCGGCGGCGCGCGTCGGCGGGCAGCGTGCGCAGCACGGCGGTCGCCTCGCCGGTCGACGTGCCGGTGCGTGAGGCCTCGGCGGCGAGCGCGTCCTCCAGGTCGGCCTCGACCGCGTCGGCGTCGGGGTGGCGCAGCGCGAGGTCCTTCTCGGTCATGCGATCGAGCACCGCCGCCAGCCGGGCGGAGACGTCGGGGCGCAGGACCTGGACGTCGGGCAGGTCCTCGCGCACGTGCTTCATCGCGACCGAGACCTGGTTCTCGCCGTGGAACGGGACGTCCCCGGTCAACATCTCGAACAGCACGACGCCGAGCGAGTAGATGTCGGACTGGCCGTCGACGTCGTGGCCGAGCGCCTGCTCCGGCGAGACGTAGTCGGTCGTCCCCAGCACGCGGCCGTCGGCGGTCAGACCCTCCTCCTCCAGCGAGCGGGCGATGCCGAAGTCGGTGACCTTGGCCGAGCCCTCCTCGTCGACGAGCACGTTCTGGGGCTTGATGTCGCGGTGGACGATCGCGCGGGCGTGCGCGGCGCCGAGCGCGCGGGCGATCTCGATCGCGTACGCGATCGCCTCGTCGATCGGCAGCCGGCCCATGCGCCGGATCCGCTCCTTGAGCGTCTCGCCCTCGACGTACTCGAGCACGATGTACGGGCGGCCGTCCTCCTCGCCCGCGTCGATCACGCCGACGATGTGCGGGTGGCTGAGCTGCGCGACCGAGCGTGCCTCGCGACGGAAGCGCTCGAGCTGGTCGGAGTCCGACGCGATCTCGCGGTGCATCAGCTTCACCGCCACCTGGCGCTCGAGGGTGGTGTCGAACGCGCGGTAGACGGTGGACATCCCGCCGGCGCCGATCTGGGCGTCCAAGCGGTAGCGGTCGTTGAGGCACATGCCGACCAGCGTGCTCATAGGGTCATTCGTATTGTGGCCGATGTGGGAACAGTCCTCATCTCCTGCGTCACGGACCCGTCCTGCGGAGTTCGGCGAGCAGGTCCCGACCCCCTTCAGGGTTTGCGGGGCCGCACGAGCAGCGTCTGCGCGGCCCGGCCCAGTCGTCCGCGCTCGTCCCAGAGCACGGACTCGGCCAGCCCCACGCCGCGCTCGCCGGTCCGCGTGACGGCGTCGAGGCAGACCCACTCGCCGGCCGGCTCGCGCACCAGGTGCACGGTCAGCTCCGTGTTGATGAAGACGAAGCGGCGGTAGTCCAGCGCGGCGCTGACGCCGTTGCCGGAGTCGGCCGCGACGAGCACGCGGACAAGCGGCGACGGCGGCTCGGCGTCGACCAGCGGCTGGCGCATGCGCATCCAGACGACGGCCGGACCGGGCTCGAGGAACGCGCCGGCGACGAACGCGTAGTCCATCGCCGTGTGGTAGCCGACGGCCTGGCCGGTCGGGAAGAACGGCTGCTCGCGCCCGGACTCCGGGCCGGGCGGCGGCGGATCGGGCGCCTCGGGCGGCACGCCGTCCTGCGGCCGCAGCCGCCACGCGGTCGCGCGGGCGATCTCCCGCCGGTCGCCGACCGCCTCGGCGAGCGTGGCCTCGATCAGCTCGACGTTGCGGCCGGGGCGGAGGACCCGGTGCGCGACGCGCAACGGCACGAGCGGGACCGGCCGCAGGATCTCGATCGCGAGGCGCCCGACGATCCAGCCGTCGGCCTCCACCGCGCGCGCCAGCAGCGCTGACGGCGGACCGGCGTGCTGGGCGGCCGGGTCCCACGGGCCCCGGGTCAGCTCGGTGGGGACGAACGCGTCCCCGTCGCGGTGGTAGAAGGCGCTTACGGCTGCACCGAGCGTCCGGACCAGGTGCGCCAGTCGTCGTCCTGGTCGGGCCGGCCCTCCGGGTCGCCGGCGGCGGGCTCGGCCTCGTCGCTCGCGGCGGGCTCGGCCTCGTCGCTGGCAGCGGGCTCGGCCTCGTGGCTGGCAGCGGGCTCGGCCGGCTCGGCGGTGGGCGCCGTCGGCGGGAGGAACGACTCCTGCGTCGCGGCCGGCTCGCTCGACTCCGGCGCCTCGCTCGCCGTGGTCTCGAGCGTCTCGCCCGACGACGGCTGGCCGGCCTCCTCGATCGTCTCCTCGAGCTGGCGCTCGGCGTCGCTCGGCGCGTCGTCGCGGAACACGGCGTTGGTCTCGAGGTCGGCGTCGGACTGCTCGGCGCCCTCGGACTCGCCCTCGCCGGCCTCGGCCAGCGGGCGGTGGGCCTCGTCGGCCGGCCGGCCCGGCTCGACGCCCGCGTAGGGGCTCGTGGTCCCGCCGATCGCGCGCGCCTCCGCGGCGGCGGCCGCCTCCTCGGCGGCCTCGTCGATCGCGGGCCGCGGCTGCTCGTGCGGGTCCGGCGCGGGGACCGGCGTCGCGGTGTTGGCGACCGGGCCGCGCGCGTCGTAGTTCGACTGCTGCGGCGGCACGTAGGGCTCGGGCTCGCCCGAGCGCGACGGCAGCAGCCCGGCGACCTTGTCGCGGTTGAGCAGTGCGGCCGCGCCGGCCGCGGCGACCGCGCCGCCGAGCAGCAGCAGCTTCCCGCGCGATCGGCGCGCGGGCCTGGAGGCGAGCGCGCGGTGCTTCGCGAGCGCCAAGGCGGCCTCGGCGAGCGCCAGGTTGCGCACGGTCTTGGCGGCCTTCCGGCGCCGGAACGGGGTCGGGGCCATCAGCGTCTGCTCCTCAAACGTACTCGAACACGGGGTAGTAGACCGTACCCGGCTGCGGCGCTGCGCAACACTCCGGTCAGGCGGCCGGACGGGCCGGGGCGGGGAGCGCGTCGGGTGCCGACTTGGCGGCTTCCCGATTCTCCTGGCGCACCGCGTCCCAGATCTCCTCGCGGTAGACGGGGAGCGAGCGCGGCGCCTGGATGCCGATGCGCACGGAGTTGCCGACGATCTCCATCACGTGGACGACGACGTCGTCGCCCAGCATGATCTTCTCGCCCGGCTTCCTGGTGATGATGAGCATGGTTGCGTCTCCTCCTTGGAAAGCGCGGCTGGAACGGTGGTCTGCGGCTACGCCGCCTGAGCCGCGCCGGCCGCCGGGAACAGCGGGGCCTGGACGGGAGCGTCCGGCGCCTCGTTGATCACCTGATGGCCACGGCCCTTCCAGACCACAATCGGCGCGCGGAGGTTGCAACTGAAGTCCGACAGCTCGGCGGCGGCGCGGACGGTGACCCACACGTCGACCTCCGCGGGGTCCTCGCTGCCCACGCGCTCGCTGTCCGCGTCGGACAGCTCGACGCTGTAGTCGCCGTGGTGGAGCCAGGGGTTCGTCACCGGAATCGCGACGTCGGGATCGTCGACCGAGTGCAGCCACGCGAACGGCGCGTCGGCGTCCGTGGCGATGAGCGCGTAGCGGGCGCCGCCGAGCCCGATCAGGCCGGCCGGGAACTCGATCACGGTGTCGTCGTCGACCTCGAGCGGGCCGAAGCGCGAGCTGTCGAAGGTGAGGGACATGGGAACGGGGATCTCCTTGGGTCGGATCAGCGGAGGAAGTCCATGAGCGACGGCTGCACGATGCTCGCGCCGGCCTTCAGCGCGGCCTGGTAGGCCGCCTGCTGCGAGCTGAACTCGATCATCGCCTTCGCGATGTCGACGTCCTCGGTCTCGGAGAGCTGCTTGAGCGTCGACTCCTCGACCTCGGTCAGCCGGCTGAGCGCGGCCTCGAGTCGGTTCTGGCGCGCGCCGTTGAGCGCGCGCACGCCGAGCAGTTCGTCCTCCTTGACGTCCAGCAGGCCGATGTCGGCGCGCAGCGCCGCCCCGTCGTTGGCCGCGAGGTGCGTCGAGACGTCGCGCATGACGGCGAGCAGCTTGCCGTCGGCGCCGCTGCCGAGGACCGCGTTGCCGAGCAGGCCGATCGGCAGGGCGACGCCCGGGCCGATCTGGCGCTCGACGTCGTCGGGCGAGCCCTGGTAGATGTCGTTGCCGGCGATGTAGGGCGGCGCGTCGGTCGCGGTGCCGGCGAACACGTAGCGGCCGCGATAGGTCGCGTTCGCGTTCTGCTTGATGCTCTCGATGAGCTGGTCGAGCTCGGCGGCGATCGCGAGCCGCGCCTCGGGCGGCGTCGAGTCCGAGGCGGCCTCGACGACCAGCACGCGCGCGCGGAGGACGGCGTCGGTGATGTCCGAGAGCGCGATCTCGGCGTTCTCCTGCCAGCCCAGCGCGTCCTGGATGTTGCGCTGGTACTGCTGCGTGCTCTCCATCGACGTCCGCAGCGCGAGCGCGCGCGAGGCGTTGAACGGGTCGTCGGACGGCCGCGTGATCTCCTTGTTGGAGGAGATCTTCTGGTACGTGCGGTTGAGCCGGTCGTTGACGCGGTTCAGGTCGGCGAGGATGTTGCGCTGCGTCATCCCGGTGGTGATGCGCGTGCTCATCTAGAGGCCGACCCTTCCCGTCCGGTTGATCAGGACGTCGAGCATCTCGTCCATCGTCGACATCGCGCGCGACGACGCCTGGTAGGCCCGCTGGAAGCGGACGAGGTTGCCCATCTCCTCGTCGAGCGAGACGCCGGCGACGCTCTCGCGCCGGTCCTGGACGGCGTCGGTGAGCGACTGCGCGTTGGCCTCGTTGCGGGTCGCCTCGCGCACCTCGGAGCCGATCCGGGAGATGAACGCGTTGTAGGCGGAGTCGGGCGCCTTGCCGCTCAGCTCGGAGATCGCGAGCGCCCGCTCGTTCGCGCTGGCGCCCGAAGACGTGCCGGCGAGCAGCGACGCGTCGTCGGCCAGCACGGCGATCGTCGCGGCGCCGTAGCTCCCCGGCGGCGCGTGGTTGATGCCGAAGAAGCCGGGGTGGAGCCCGTTGACCGCGTTCGCGAGCGTCTCCGCGACCGCGCCCAGCTCGGCGCGGTAGGAGTCGATCAGGCCGCCGGGGACCGTGGAGAGGTCCTTGAGCGCGCCGAGCCGGCCGCCGGGGCTCGCGCCGAACGTCTCCGCGTGGTAGCCGGCCGTGTCGATCATCGGCGCGGCCGCGCCGCCGAACGTGACGTCGACGCTGCCGTCCGGGTTGCTCACGATCGACGTGGTGCCGTAGGCCGCCAGCTTGTCGAGCAGCTGGTCGCGCTGGTCCATCAGGTCGTTCGGGGCGTCGCCCGCGGTGACGAAGCGCTTGATCGTGTCGTTGAGCGCCGCGATCTCCTGGCCGATCTGGTCGATCTCGCCGCCGGCCGCGGTCAGTGCCGCGTACTCGTCGGCCGCCTGCTGGCCGACCAGCTCGAGCTGGGCGTCGACGATGCCGAACGCGTCGGCGAGCGAGTCGGCCTTCTCGAGCAGGCTCGTGCGGGCGGCCGGGTCGTCGGCGGCGTTGGCGAGGTCCGCCCACGCGCTCCAGAACTCCGAGAGCTGCTTGTTGATGCCGTTGTCGGACGGCTCGGCCAGCGCCAGCTCGGCGCGGTCGAGGCCCTGCGCGCGCCCGGCCTCCTCGCCCAGCCGCGTGGCTTGCGCGCGGTACTGGAGGTCGAGGAACGTGTCGCGGATGCGGCGGTACGAGAGCACGTCGACGCCCGCGCCGATGTGCGCGCCCGCGCCGCCTTGGACCGCGCCCTGCGGGATCGCCAGCGCGGGCGCCGCGGCCAGCACGGCCTCCTGGCGCGAGTAGCCGGCCGTCGACGCGTTCGCGATGTTGTGGCCCGTGGTGTCGAGCGCCCGCTGCTGGGCGAGCAGGCCGCGCAGCGACGTCTGGAGGCCGTAGAACGAGGAGATCGCCATGTCAGGCTCGCAGGTCGAGGGTCTGGTGCAGCGGTG
>DATHJG010000985.1:0-2643 GCA_035489875.1 Solirubrobacteraceae bacterium
CCGCTGCCCACCGGTGGCTCCTCCCCGGTGAGCGCGGCGTCCTGCTCGAGCACGAGCCACCGCTCGTACCCGTGGGCGTCGAGCTGGGCGAGCACCGCGGCGATGCGCGCGTCGCCCTGCCCAAGCGGACGGAACAGCCCCGCCTGGGTGGCGCCCACGAGCGTCAGCTCGTCGGCGCCGTAGCGGGCGGCCACGCCCCCGTCCACGTCCTTCAGGTGCACGTGCACGACGCGCTCCCCGTGATCCCGGACGAACGCGACGGGATCGCTGCCGCCGATCACGAGATGCCCGGTGTCGAGGCACCAGCCGACGTCGGTCGCCGCCAGCAGCCGCTCGACGTCGGCCGCGCTCTCCAGCAACGTGCCGGCGTGCGGGTGCAGCGCGAACGTCAGGCCGTAGTCGGCGACGAGGTCCTCGATCGCCGGGATGTGTTCGACGAGCTCGGCGAACCCGGCGGCGTCCAGTGGCCTGGGAGCCGACCAGCCGGCGTCCATCACGAGTGCGCACACGAACACGTCGGCGCCGGCGCCGGCGAGCATGGTCGCGGCGTCCTCGGCCGCGCGGCGGGCGGCGTCGAGCGACGGCTCGTGCAGGACGAGCGGGACGAAGCCGCCGACGAGCGCGAGCCCGTGCGCGTCGAGCTGCGCGCGCAGCATGCCGGGGTCGCTCGGCAGGTACCCGAGCGGCCCGAGCTCGGTGGCGGTGAGCCCGAGGCCCGCCATCTCGGCGAGCACGCGGCCGGGCGGAAGCTGGCGGCCCCAGCCGGGCACCTCGCACACGCCCCACGAGATCGGCGCGCCGGCGAGCCTTCGCACGGGCGCCGATCCGCGCTCGTCAACCGTCATTCGGGCCCTCTCGCTCCTCAGGTCTCATCACTACTTGGAGCGCTCCAAGAAATTGACGCGCTCCAATCTGGGGCAGTATGCTTCCGCTCGCCATGGCTGTCAAGCCCGTCGGTTCGAAGCGGCACGGCATCGCCTCGAAGCCGCCCACCATGGAGGACGTGGCGCGGGCCGCCGGGGTGTCGCGCGCGCTCGTCTCGCTCGTCATGCGCGACAGCCCGCAGGTCAGCCCGCACCGGCGCCAGCGCGTGCTCGACGCGGCGGAGCGGCTCGGCTACCGGCCCAACGCGATGGCGCGCAGCCTCGCGAGCCGCCGCACGCAGACCGTCGGCGTGCTGCTCAACGACCTCCACAACCCGTTCTTCGCGGAGATCGCCGACGGCGTGGAGGCGCTCGCCGCCGAGCTCGGCTACCGCATCCTGCTGGTCACCGGCGGGCGCCGGCCGGGCCGCGAGCGCGCGATGCTCAACGGCCTGCTCGAGTACCGGACCGACGGCATCATCCTCGTCTCCCCCCGGATGCGCACGGCGGACGTGCTCGCGGCGACGGGCGCCACGCCGACGGTCGTGGTCGGCCGCCAGCTCCGGGGCGCGAACGTCGACTGCATCCTCGTCGACGAGGCGGCCGGCTCGCGGCTCGCGGTCCAGCACCTGGCCGAGCTGGGGCACGAGCGGATCGTCCACATCGACGGCGGCCGCGGGGCAGGCGGCGCGCCGCGGCGCGCGGGCTACGAGAAGGCGATGCGCGAGCTGGGACTGGGCGATCGTGCGGTCGTGATCCCCGGCGACTTCACGGAGGAGGCCGGGGTCCAGGCGGCCGAGGCGATGCTGCGCGACGGCGGGCTGCCCACCGGCGTGTTCGCGGCGAACGACCTCGTTGCCGCCGGGGCGCTCGACCGGCTCGAGGACGCGGGCGTGGGCGTGCCGGACGATGTCTCGATCGTCGGCTACGACAACACGTTCCTCGCGGCGCTGCACCACATGTCGCTGACGTCGGTGCACCAGCCGCGGCACGAGATGGGGCGGCTTGCGCTCGAGCTGCTGCTCGAGCGCATCGCCGGCCGCACGAAGCCGGCGGTCCGGCTGATGGAGCCGCGGCTGGTGGTGCGGAAGACGTCCGGCACGGCGCCGCTCCCAGCCCCGTCATGACGGCTCGCGGCTTCGCTGCGCTCTGCACGCCCGCGCTGCTCGCGGCAGCGGCGATCGGGCACGCGACCGCCGGCAAGGACGCCGGGAGCCTGGCCGTCGTGACGGTCGAGGCACGCGGCGGACGCACGGCGACGGGGTTCCTATCGAGCGACGGGCGCGTCGTGACCGTCGCGCACGCGGTCGGCACGGGTTTGGTGACGGTGCGCGGCGCGGACGGGGTCGGGCACCAGGCCACGGTGCTGCGCCGGGACGACGCGCTCGATCTGGCGGTGCTGCTCGCGCCCGGGGTCGCCGGCGACCGCGCCGCAGAGCCGGGCGATCGCTTGCCGGTCAGCCGGGACGCCATGCGCGTGGTCGTGCGCCGCAACGGCACGCAGGTGGCGCTGCCTGCGCGCGTGCGCCGCCGCATCGACGCGCACGTGCGCACCGCCGACGGCCGCCTGGTCGCCCGGCGACCGGCGCTGGAGCTCGCGGTGCGAATCCGCGCCGGCGACTCCGGCGCCCCGCTCGTCGGGCCCGGCGGGCGTGTGGCCGGCATCGTGTTCGCCCGCTCGCGGGAACGGCCGGCGCTGGCCTATGCGGTCGACGGCGCGGTCCTGGGGCGGCTGTTGCGATAGGAGCGACCGACGCAGATGCGATGGTCCGATTTAAGG
>DATHJG010000986.1:0-2946 GCA_035489875.1 Solirubrobacteraceae bacterium
ACGTGCGCGAGCAGGACGAGCTGCAGCCAGATCCGGTTGTGCTCGAAGTCGCGGAACGGCAGGTTGGTCAGGCCGGTGTTCTTGTCGTTGCGGATGTGATCCTCCACGCCGGCGCGGGCGCGATGACGACGTTCGAGCTCGACGATGTCCTCGCCGGTCTGGTCGGTGAGGGTGGCCTGGAAGCCCTAGCCGTCGTGGTCGGCGAAAGTCAGCTGCGCGCCGGGATGCGGGCGCTCTCGATGGACGATCACGCGCGAGCCCGTGGGCCACGGCGCGAGATCGAGCTGTTCGGTGATCTCGCAGACCTGCCCGTTGGGGCGCGGGCTGCCGTCCTGATCGACGGTTGCGACCCAGCTCTCGTCGAGTGTTTTGAGGATCGCGGCCCGAACGGCGTCGCTGAGGTCGTGGTCAGTCGCGCGGCGGCCGACGGCCCGATCGTACGGGGATCTCGTAGTCGTCGACGAGGTCGGTCGGCGCGAGAATGAAGAGCTCGCTCATGATGCTCGACGCGCGAGAAGCCCCGCGCATGAGGCACACGACCAGGTCGTCCTCGTAGTACGTCTTCGTGCGGGTCGGCCCGCGGCCGTAGTACTCCTTCATCAGCCCCACGATCCCGTCCGAGATGGCCGTGAGCACGTCGCCGTGCCGGTGCGTGGGCTGAACTTCTCGTGGGCTCACCCTGGGACCGACTGCTCGCGATGGGAAGACCGCTCGATCGTATCCCAGCTTGCGCTCGACGGGGAAGTCCCACCGCGGGCCCCGGCCTTTCGCCTCACCACGGGCGAGCTAGCGTTGCGGACGGCGGCGCAACTCCGATAGCACCAGGCCGTACAGCACATGGTCGGCGGCCAGCGCCAGCCGGTCGACCGGGCGCACGCGCTTGGCCTGGCTGAGGCCCAGGACGGGCGCGATCCCCAACTCGAAGCCCAGCCACACGACCAGTCCGTACACCGGGCCTGCCCACGGGCGCCGGCGCACCGTGTTGGGCAGCGCTCCGAACACCGCGCCGCCGCCGGCGCCGAAGGTCCAGTGGGCGGCCTCGATCAGCCCCCGGCGCTGCTTGCGCGGCGCCATCCGCAGCAGGGCGCGCGCGCCGCGTGCGCGCTGGCGGCTGACGGCCTGGGGCGGCGTCTGCTCCACCAACCCGAGCTCGGTCGTGAGCACACGCATTCCCGTCATGGCCATCGCGCCCACCGCCCCGCGCGCGGTGGCGTGGAGCACCTCGCCCAGACGCGAGTGCTCGTCGGGGCCCTGCAGATCCACTGCGTCCCGGCCCATCTCCACCCCCATGCGGTGAGGTTACACCCGGTTCGGCGACCGGGTTAGTGGTTCCCGATCGGCTGGATCGTGGCGGTCGTGGCCTGGGGTGTGCATGTCGGGGCGCTCGCGCTCGCGCCGCTGTCGATCGTGCAGGCGGTCCCGTCCGGCGCGCTCGTCTTGCTCGCCGTGTTCGCCGAGCGATGCTTCGGCTTTGAGCTCGGGCGACGGCAATGGGTCGGCGTGACGATCGCCGCGCCGAGCACGAGGCTCGCTGTCGACAGGACGCCGTCGTTGGCGCCGAGCACCGCGACGCGCAGCCAGTTGATCAGCCGCTGAGATGGACCTACCGGCCCGGCCCCGATCGCCCCGCTGCCCTCGTGGATCCGCGAGTCATCGCGCAGGTCCGCGACTTCGGGGCGGGACGCGCGCGCACCGCCCCGCCCACACGTGGGCGGTATCGACGCCCTTACGGTCGCGCGTCTTGCTCGCGCTCTGCCTCGCGACCGCGGAGCCGTCGCTCCCGGCGTGCGGCAGTCGCCTTATCGTCGTGCGCAACGCGCGCGTCAGACTTGTCGACGTCTCTGCGCACACGCTCGATATCGCTGCTCTTCACAGCCCCGTGCGCCAACGCGGCCGCTCCTCATGGCAGGCCTCGGGGTCGGCGGCGATCACGCGCTCCGCCGGCTTTTCCAGCTGGCCGAAGAAGAACCAGTGCCACCAGCTGGCGGCGAAGCGGGCATCGCAGCGTGCGAGCGCTTCTCCGATGGGGACGGCGTCGAGCACCGCGAGGCGGTCGACCGATGCCGGGTGGTCGAGCGCGGTGCGAAGCGCGACGTACGCGCCCCGGTCATGGCCGACGACAGCGAAACGCGCATGGCCCGAGCATGCGCGTCAGCTCAATACAGTCGCGCGCCATCGCGCGCTTCGAGTACGGCTCGTGATCCGGCGTGGTCGGCGGCTTCGACGATTCCGTAGCCACGCAGGTCGGGACAGACGACAGCGTGGCGCCGGGCGAGCAGCGGCGCTACGCGGTGCCATGTGGCGTGGGTCCGCGGATGGCCGTGCAGCAGCAGCACCGGCGGCCCGGCGCCGCCGTGCCGCGCGGAGTGTCGCCTCGCCCGCGTCCACGAAGTCGAGCGCGAAGCCTTCGAACACCGCGCGAGCGTAACCGAGACACCTCTACGCCCGCGGACTTCCTCGGCAACTGCAAAGAGTTCGTTCGCGGCTTGGGAAGTTCGGCTCAGGCGGGATTCGCGGTAGCGGTCTCAGGCTCCATGGCTGATTCCTCGAGCGCCTCGCCGGCGCGTACGGGCGCTGGGATCAGCGCTGCGCCGGCGAGGATCAGGGCGAACGCCGCGAGGCGCACGCCGATGATGAACGCGTCGTTGCCGAGCCGGTCTCCGAAGACCGCGAGTCCGGCGAGGATGGTGGAGAGGTTCGCGGCGACCGAGGTGACGGCGATCACGGCGACGCCGTCGCCGATCTGGAGGCTGCGAGCGGAGGCGTAGAACGAGAAGACCGCGGCGGTGAGGATGACCACGCTCCAGGGGCTCAGGAGGCCGACCGGTCCGCTGTCGAGGTCTCCCGAGAGTGCCTTGATGGCGACGTCTGAGATCCCGAACCCGAGCCCGGCGGCGATGCCGAGCAGCACGCCGGGCTGCGCTCGGATGCGCTCGATCAGATGCG
>DATHJG010000987.1:0-2124 GCA_035489875.1 Solirubrobacteraceae bacterium
AGGTGCGCTTCTCCCAAGAACCCGGGCTCCTGCAGCAGCAGACGCCGTACTCGTTCGACGCCGCCGGCGTGCACGTCGAACGAGTACGGCGTCTGCGCGAAGCGCGCGAAGTACAAGCCCTTCGCCCACTCGTCCCAGCGCACCTCGTGGTTGCCGGGGACCGCGTGGAGCCGCTCGCGCATCGCGGCGGGCACGATCGCGTCCCATTCCGCGTACTCGGGCGGCAGGCCGGCTTCGACGACGTCGCCGACGTGCAGCAGGAACTCCGGCGCGCGGAACTGCGCGCCGATGTGGTCGAACACCGCGCGCAGGTTCGCGCTGTGGCTGGGGAGGCGGGATCGACGTGCGAGTCGGCGAGCACCGCGAACGGCGCCCGCAGGCCGCCGGGCCGGTGGCCGGCGCGCGCGATCCCCGGTCCGGCGATCACGCCCGAGAGCGCGGCCGCGCCCGCGCCCGCCAGCAGCCGGCGCCGCGTCAGCTCGCCGCTCATCGCGCCGCCTTCGGGATCGCGAGGTCGACCACGAGCGGCAGGTGGTCCGACGCGTCGGTGGCGATCACCTCAGCGTGCCGGGCGTCGACCTCCGGCGACGTCAGCACGTAGTCGATCCGCCGGTCGGGCGCCTCGACGGGGATCGTGAAGCCCGGGCCGCTCCCGGCGCGCGTCCACGCGTCGGCGAACATGCCGAGCAGCGGGGCGAGCTCGGGCGCGTCCGGCACGGCGTTGAGGTCCCCGGCGAGCACGACCGGCTCGTGCGCCGGGGCGAGCAGCTCCGCGATCCGCTGCGCCTGCGCGGTGCGCTCGAGCGCGCTGTTGTGCTGCAGGTGCGTGCCGGCGACCCGCACGCGCACGCCGCGCACCTTGATCACCGCTTCGAGCAGCCCGCGCTGCTCCCCGTTGCTCGGACGCGGCAGCAGCGTGTTGTGCGACGACGCGATCGGGAACCGCGACAGGATCGCGGTGCCGTACTGGCGCCGCGGCTGCCCGGCCTCGAGCGGATCGAGGTCGAGGTTCGGCGCGTAGACGGAGCGCATGTCCAGCCGCCGGCCCAGCTCCGCGGCCTGGTCGGCGAACGCGCTCCGCGCGCCCCAGTGGCGATCCACCTCCTGCAGCGCGGCGACGTCGGCGCCGCTGTCCTCGATCACCTCTGCGATGCGCTCGAGGTCGAGCTGCTCGGCGCCGTTCGCGCCGTGGTGGATGTTGAACGTGATGACGCGCAGCTCGCGGTCGTGCAGCTTCGCCCGGTGTGCACTCGCGGGCGCGGCCAGCAGCAGGACAGCGATCAGCATCACCAGGAGCGTGCGGGCACGCGGCATGGCGTCGGTATCCCTTCGACCGTCGTGGCCGCGAGCCCTGCGCAGGCGGCCGGTGGTCGCGGACCCTACGGCGGACGCGCGGCCGAGTCTTGAACGGCTGGTGAACGTCGCGCCGTTCGACCGCCGCTCGTTCAGCGATAGCCGGTCGGGTCGGCCGGGCGGCCGGGGTCCTGGACCTCGACGAGGTAGGGCCAGCAGTCGGGTTGGGAGCCGTCGAGGTCGGTGAAGCCGTACTCGCGCGCGAGGCCGCCGGACGAGAACGAGCCGCCGTTGCGATCGTGGACCTGCGGGTCGGCGGCGAGGGCGGCGACCGCGCGACCGACGAAGCGCGGGGTCTCCGAGATCGCGGCGAAGTGCGGGTTCGTGGCTGCCGCGTCACGCCAGTTGGCCTCGGTGACCCCGTAGTGCTCGAGCATCATCTCCGAGCGCATCCAGCCCGGGGTCAGCGCCACGGCGCTGCAGCCGTGCGGCGCGAGCTCCTTGCCCTGCGCGAACGCGAGCCGCAGGACCGCCGTCTTGGCCAGGTCGTAGAACGTCGAGAGCCGGTAGTTCACCGCGTTGTACTCCAGCGTGCCGTCGGTCATCTCGACGACGAGGCCGCCCGGCCGGCGGACGAGCAACGCGAGCGCGAAGTGGCTGGTGATCAGGTGCGTGTCGATCGCCAGGCGCAGCATCCGCAGGCCGCCGTCGAGGTCGTGCTCCCACAGCGGCGTGTTCCACTCGGCCAGGAGCTCACCGCCCCAGATGTCGTTGACCAGCACGTCCAGGCGGCCGCGCTCGGCGTCGATGCGCTGGACGAGCGCCTCGACC
>DATHJG010000988.1:0-2307 GCA_035489875.1 Solirubrobacteraceae bacterium
AAGCCGGCCGCGGACCCCCTCACCGCCGCACGGCTCTGGTCCGTGTCGGAAGAACTCACCGGCGTGCGGTACCCCGCCGCCCAACTGAAAGGCGTGTCATGAAAGCCATCGTCCAACGCGCGTACGGCAATGCCGATGTGCTGCAACTCGAGGAGATCGAGCGCCCCGAGATCGGCGTGGACGAGGTGCTCGTCCGGGTGCGCGCGGCCGGCTTCAATCACGCGGACTGGGTCTACATCTCGGGAACGCCGCTCATCTCGCGGCTCGCCTTCGGGATCCGCAAGCCCACGACGATCGTCCGCGGCAAGGACATGTCGGGCGTCGTCGAGGCCGTCGGCGCGAACGTCACGACGTTCACCCCGGGTGCCGAGGTTTACGGCGAGCTCCAGTCCGGAGCGTTCGCCGAATACGTCGCTGCGCCCGCGGTGCTGCTCGCGCGGAAACCGGCCGCCCTGAGCTTCGAGCAGGCGGCGACCGTGCCGACGTCCGGGATGACGGCGCTGCTTGGACTACGCGATGCGGGCTCCGTGAAACCCGGGCAACGGGTTCTCATCAACGGCGCGTCCGGAGGCGTCGGCACGTTCGCCGTGCAGGTCGCCAAGGCGCTCGGTGCCGAGGTCACCGCGGTGGCGAGCGCGCGCAACACGCAGCTCGTCCGATCCCTCGGAGCCGACCATGTCGTCGACTACGGTCGCGACGACTTCACGCTCGGTACGGCGCGGTATGACGTGATCTTCGATCTCATCGGAAACCACACGCTGAACCAGCTCCGCGGGGTTCTCACCCCGCGAGGGACGCTCGTGCTCTCCAGCGGCACAGGCGGCCGCGTGCTCGGGCCGATGGGCCGCATCCTGAAGGCCGCCCTCATGTCGCCCTTCGTCGGCCAGACCCTCAGCCTGTTCTCCCAGAACGGCGGCGCCCAGACCCTGGACGAACTGACCGAACTGATCGACGCCGGCCACGTGACGCCCGCCATCGATCGCAGCTACCCGCTCGCCGAGGTGGCCGCAGCCGTGCGGTACTTCGTCGACGAACATGCGCGCGGCAAGATCGCGATCTCACTCTGACGTCGGTCCGCCACCCGGCGGCCGAGCTGCACCACCCAACCAAAGGAAAATGACATGACAACGAACACGCCCGAAACACCCCGCAAGATGAGCGCGGGGCACATGCTCACGCTGATCGCGGGTGTGCTCCTCGGCGCCGCCTCTCCGGTGGCGCTCTATTACGACTGGTCGCCGCTCATCACGGTCGCGGCCGCGGTCGCCGGCATCGCTCTCATCCTCGTGGGTGCCACCGGCCTCGGCCGCAGCATCCAGGAACTCCCCGCGGGCCCCGGCGCCACCCCCGCTCGCCCGATCAGCCTGGAAGGCAAGCTCGACCCGAAGCTGACGCGCTGGATGTGGCTCGTCAAGTGGCTGCTCGCGATTCCGCACTTCGTCGTGCTCGCGATCCTGTGGATCGCGTTCGTGGTCGTGACGATCGCGGCCGGATTCGCGATCCTGTTCACCGGGCGCTATCCCGCGCCGCTGTTCCAGTTCGCGAACGGGGTGCTGCGCTGGAACTGGCGCGTCGCCTTCTACGCCAACGGCGTGCTCGGCAGCGACACCTACCCGCCGTTCACGCTCGCGCGCACCGGCTACCCGGCGACGTTCGAAGTCGCCTACCCGTCGACGCTGTCGCGCTGGAAGGTGCTGGTCAAGTCCTGGCTGTTCGCACTCCCGCACCTCGTCATCGTGTCGCTCGTCACCGGCGGCACCTGGGGCGCGTGGACCGGCGGCGCCGGAAACTCGTTCTCCCTGCTCGGGCTGCTGCTACTCGTCGCGGCGATCATCCTGCTGTTCACCGGCGTTTACCGCCTCGGGCTGTTCAACCTGATCATGGGGGCGCACCGCTGGATGTACCGGGTCTTCGCCTACACCGCGCTCATGCGCGACGAGTACCCGCCGTTCCGCCTCGACCAGGGGCCGCTCGAGAAGTAGAGCCGAGTGTCCGAGGTCACTCTCGGACCAGCCGGGCCGATCGGGCTGTCACCTCGGTGGCGGTCCGGTCGGGCTTCGGCGGAACGTAGTCCCCGCCCTCGACGATGGCGCGGATCCGCCCGGCCGGGAGCTTCGGGATCCGGTTCTCGTCGGCGAGGCCGTTCGTCTCCTGCGCGGTATCGGTCAGCTGGGTGTAGCACCAGCCGGCGAGACCCTCGCTCTCGCGTGCGGCGGCGAAGAGCCCAACGAGGTGTTCCTCGAAGTGGTCGTGCGAATCCACGTGGCGGTAGCCCCAGGTTCCGTTCCCGGTCGGTTCGATGCTGAC
>DATHJG010000989.1:0-4971 GCA_035489875.1 Solirubrobacteraceae bacterium
GCCGCTCGACCCCGACGCCGAGCTGCCGCCCGCGACCGCGGAGAGCGAGGCGGCCGCGCGCGCGTTCCTCGCCACGCGCTTCCCGGCCCTCGCGGACGCGCCGCTCGCGGGCTCGAAGACGTGCCGCTACGAGCTCTCCCCGGACGCGCACTTCGTCGCCGCGCCGCATCCCGAGCACCCGTCCGTGTGGCTGCTCGGCGGCGGCTCGGGCCACGGCTTCAAGCACGGCCCGGCGATGGCCGAGCGGGTCGCCGTCGCGCTCGCCGGCGGCGCGTCCCTCTCGCCCCGGTTCGCCCTCGGCGACCGCGGCCCGGCCGGCGCCCTGCGCACCGCCGGCGCGCTGGTGCGTGCCGGGTCGCGCCGAGCGGGCCGCTCAGCCTGACGGGCGGTCGCGGGCTGACGCCAGCACGCCCGGCAATGCCCGGGCGTCCTGGATCAGCGCGTCCCGCAGCGGCGGGTTGCGCAGCGCGGCGGAGGGATGCAGCCACGGCACCAGGCGCCGCCCATTGGTGTCGATCGGCGTGCCGTGCACCTCGGTGATCTTCCGGCCCGGCGCGAAGTGGGCGAGCGCGTGGCGCCCGAGCGGGATCACGACGCTCGGCCGGATCAGCGCGAGCTGCTGCTCGAGCCAGGGCAGGTAGTGCGCGACCTCGCCGGCCTTGGGATCGCGGTTGCCCGGCGGCCGCGCCTTCACGACGTTCGTGATGAACACGTCCTCGCGCACCAAACCGGCTTCGGCGAGCAGCTCGTCGAGCAGCTTCCCCGCCCGCCCGACGAACGGGCGGCCCTGCGCGTCCTCGCTCGCCCCGGGCGCCTCGCCGACCAGCATCACGTCGGCGCTGTGGCTCCCCTCGCCCGGCACGATGTTCGTCGCGTTCTCGCAGATCTCGAAGCCGCAGCCCGTGTGCGTCCGTATCTCCTCGTGCAGGGCGTCGACGGCGTCCATGTCATTCCACCCAGCCCCGCTGGACCGCCCAGCGGCTCAGCTCGTGGCGGTTGGAGAGCTGGAGCTTGCGCAGGACCGCGGACACGTGCGCCTCGACCGTCTTGGAGGAGATGCCGAGGCGGGCCGCGATCTCCTTGTACATGTAGCCGCGGGCGATGTGGCGCAGGACCTCGCGCTCGCGCGCCGTGAGCTGGTCGAGCTCCGGGTCCGCCGCGGCCGGCGCAGCGCCCTCCTGCCCGGCGAACGCGTCGAGCACGAAGCCCGCGAGCCGCGGCGAGAAGACCGCGTCGCCGCTCGCCACGCGGCGCACCGCGTCGGCCAGCTCCGGCCCGGAGATCGTCTTGGTGACGTAGCCGCGCGCGCCGGCGCGGATGATCGCGATCACGTCGTCGGGCGCGTCCGAGACGCTGAGCGCGAGGAAGCGGACGGCCGGGCGGCGCGGCGCCACGCCGCGGATCACCTCGGCGCCGCCGCCGTCGGGCATCTGCACGTCGAGCAGCACGACGTCGGGCTCGGTCTCCACGATCCGCTCGATCGCCTCGCCGACCGCGCCGGCGTCGCCGACGATGTCGACGAGGCCGTCGAGCTCGGCGCGCACGCCGGCCCGGAACAGCCCGTGGTCGTCGACCAGCACCACGCGGGGGAGCGCCGTCATGGCTCCATCACCAGCTCGACCTCGGTCCCCGCCCCCGGCCGCGTGTGGATCGCGGCGCGGCCGCCGTGGCGCTCCATCCGGCCGAGCACCGACTCGCGCAGGCCGCGCCGGTCGGCGGGGACCGCGGCGAGGTCGAAGCCGGGACCGCGGTCGCGCACGAACACCTCGACGCGCTCGCCCTGCATCTCGGCGTAGACGCTGATCGCGGCGTCGGGGGCGAACTTGACCGCGTTGAGCACGGCCTCGCGCGCAGCCCCGAGCAGCGCCCGGGCGCGCTCGTCGAGCGGCCGGTCGCCGACCGCGACGACGTCGACCGGCACGCCGTGCGCGTCCTCGATCTCCGCCACCGCGGCCTCCAGCGCCGCGGCGAGCGCGGGTGGGTGGGAATCCGATCTCCGCGAGCCGCCGTTGAGCCACGCGCGCAGCTCGCGCTCCTGGCGACGGGCGAGCGCGGCGACCTCGCGCGGGTCGCCGGCGCGCTTCTGCATCAGCGCGAGCGTCTGCAGCACGGAGTCGTGCAGGTGCGCGGCCATCTCGGCGCGCTCCTGCGTGCGGATCCGCTCGGTGCGCTCCTCGGTCAGCCCGCGGCCCAGCCGCAGCCACCACGGGGCGAGGATCAGCGCGAGCGCGCTCACGACGCCGAAGACCGCGAGCGTCACGTGCCGGTTGGGGACGAGTGCGCCGTTGAGCCAGAGGAACACGCAGGCCGCGCCGACGACCAGCGCCGCGCCGAGCCCGACGATGCCGAGCGACGGCCGCCTGAGCGTCAGGCGCCGCGCCCGCGCGGCGCCGCCTGCACCTGGCGTCGCCCGCTCGCGCGCCGGCGGCTCGGCGACGTCGGCGCCCTGCGACTGGCGCCAGATCAGCGCGCCGCCGCCGCTGGCGAGCACGAGCGGCCAGACGACGGCGTCCCCCATCCAGATCCCCCACTCGCGGAACAGCAGCAGCGCAGCGAGCACGAGCAGCACGATCCCCACCGCGACCTGCCAGCTCTCGCGCCGGCCGAGCACGCGTCCGAGGCGACCCTCGGCGGCGGCCGCCTCCGCGTCCGCGGGTACGATCGCCCAGCAGATCGCGTAGAGGCCGATGCCGATGCCGCCGGCCGCCGACGCGACGACGAAGCCGACGCGCAGCACCAGCGGGTCGACGCCCATGCGCGGCCCGAGACCCGCGCACACGCCGCCGAGCACCGCGCCGGAGCGGCTGCGGCGGAGCGGCACGGGGTGCGGCTCGGGAACGCTCACGGCGCGGATGTTGTCACTCGCTGCGCGGCGGACCGGCGAGCCCGCAGGCGAGGAAGATGCCGCCGAGCGCGGCGAGCACGGCCGGCAGCGCGTAGGCGAAGCGCAGCTCGATCGCGCCGGCCTGGTCGAGCAGGAGCAGCCCACCGAGCGCGATCACGATCACGCCGGCGACGAGCGACGCCGGGTCGAAGCCGGGCCGCGGCCTCACGCGGGCCCCTCGCACGCGGCGCGGCTCGTGCCCGGGGAGACCTCGCGGACGACGCTATCGCGCGCCCACGGCGGTCCGTCGCCACGGTCGACGAAGTGGTCGCCCACGCGCACCGCGCCCACGCCGAGGTCGACGTCGAGGTGCACGTAGCGGACGCCCGGATCCACGCTCCAGCGGTCGGCGACGTCGATGTCGATTCCGCCCTGCTCACCGTCGCCCGCGTCGAACGCGCCGATCGAGATGTTGCCGTCGGCCGTCACGCACATGTCGGCGGGCGCAAGCACCTGGATCTCGCCGATGCCGAGCTGCAGCGGCAGCTCGGTGCGCCCGGGCGGGAGCTCGAGGTCGCGCAGGTCGACCTTCATGGAGCCAACCCCCATCTCGTATCCAGCGCCCAGCTCCGCGACGGATGCGGGGCGAAACGTCCGGTCGCCCCACGTGCCGCGCACGTCGAGGTCGGCCGCGGCCACGGCGGCGAGCGGCAGCGCGAGCACGATCGCCGGTGCGATCAGCCAGCGCGCCCCGCCGCGGAACGCGCCGCCGACCAGGCCGACGCCGCAGGCGACGATCAGGCCGGCGATGGCGATCCCGCCGCCGAGCGCCGAGCCGGCCGCGGCGGCCGCGAAGCCGCCGACGGACAGCGCCAGCAGCACGACGCCGATCGCGATCCTGGCGGCGATTCCGGAGACCTGGCTCGCGCCGTCGTCGCGCATCACGCGGACGAGCAGGTAGACGATGACGCCGGCGGCCAGCAGGACCATGAGCTCGGGGCCCCAGAGCCAGTTGGGCGAGAGGATCGCGATCGCGGCGACGGTCAGCAGGCCGCCGCCGACGATCCGGGCGAGGCTCCAGCGCGCCGGCGGCGCGGCGGGGTCGTCGGCGGGGATGAAGACGAGGAACGCGAGGTACGCGAGGATGCCGAGGCCGCCCGCGAACGCGAGGATCACGAACGTGATCCGGATCGCGAGCGGGTCGACGTTCAGGTGGCGGCCGAGGCCGCCGGCGACGCCGCCGATGATCGAGTCGGACGACGATCGGGTGAGCCGCGGCCGCGGCGGGTCGGGGGGCATCTGCTCGGTGGGCTGCTCGTCGCTCATGCGCTTCCTCTCGGGGACCTGGGGAGTGCCGCCACTCTGGCGGTCTCCCCCGCTCCGCACCATCGGGAATTGCCCTGAGGCGACCCTAGGGACGACCCCCGGATGATGGTTCCGTCAAGCGGGGTCGTATCCTGGCGATGAGAGAGATATGAACAGCGAACGCACACAGGCCTACGGCCGCGTCCTTCGCACACTCGAGGACGTCGGGCCCACCAAGCTGCACGATGCCGAGCAGGAGCGCATCCGCGACGCCGCGGACACGCTGATCTTCGCCACCACGCTGGACGAGGCGCGCGTGGCCCTCGAGGACGTCGACGCCCTCGCCGAGCACCTCGTCGCCACCGACCGGTGGAGCGAGGAGCGCGCGGCCGAGCTGGCGCAGGACATCCTCGCCTGCGGGCCGTTCGCGCACGTCGCCTAGCCCGGACTGCCGCCCCTGCCATCGGGTAGGGGTTGCCGCATGGCAGACGCGGTCGTGATCGGCGCCGGCCCGAACGGGCTCGTCGCCGCGAACCTGCTCGCCGACGCCGGCTGGGAGGTCGTCGTGCTCGAGGCGCAGCCCGAGCCGGGCGGCGCGGTCCGCTCGGCCGAGCTGACGCTCCCCGGCTTCACGCATGACCGCTTCAGCGCGTTCCACCCACTCGCCGCCGCGTCTCCCCACATCCGCCGCCTGGGGCTCGACCGCCACGGCCTGCGCTGGCGCCGGGCGCCGATCGTCGTCGCCGATCCCGCCGCGGACGGGAGCGTCGCGCTGCTCTCGTCCGACCAGGAGGAGACGTGCGCGTCGCTCGACGCGTTCGCGCCCGGCGACGGCGCTGCCT
>DATHJG010000990.1:0-3851 GCA_035489875.1 Solirubrobacteraceae bacterium
GCTCGAAGCGCTCGAGCTCGAAGTCGACCTCGGATGACGCTGCTCCGGGGACCCTGGACTGCGTGGGCATGACACTCCAGGGTACGCAGTCAGCTCGGAGCGGTCGCCTCCTGCAACTCGCGTCGCAGCTCGCGGATCTCGTCGCGGAGCTTCGCGGCGTACTCGAAGCGCAGCTCCTCGGCTGCGGCGAGCATCTCCTCCTCGAGCTCCACGATCGTCGACTCCAGCTCGGCCGGCTCCATGTCGGTCTGCCGCTCCCGCCGCCGGCGGCGCTTCGTCGGCACCTTCGAGTCGCCCATCAGGAACTCCGTGATGTCCGAGATCCCCTTGACGATCGTCTCCGCGGTGATGCCGTGCTCCTCGTTGTACGCGAGCTGGATCGCGCGCCGGCGGTCGGTCTCGTCGATCGCCTTGTTCATCGCGTCGGTGTGCTTGTCCGCGTACATCAGCACCTTGCCGCCGATGTTCCGCGCGGCGCGGCCGATCGTCTGGATGAGCGACGTCTCCCCGCGCAGGAAGCCCTCCTTGTCCGCGTCGAGGATCGCGACCAGCGTGACCTCCGGCAGGTCCAGGCCCTCGCGCAGGAGGTTGACGCCGACCAGCACGTCGTACTCGCCCAGCCGCAACTCGCGGATGATCTGGATGCGCTCCAGCGTGTCGATCTCCGAGTGCAGGTAGCGCACCTTGAAGCCCATCTCGAGCAGGTAGTCCGTGAGGTCCTCGCTCATCTTCTTGGTGAGCGTCGTGACCAGCGTGCGCTCGTCGCGCTCGACCCGCTCGCGGATCTCGCCCATCAGGTCGTCGATCTGGTTGCGCGTCTCGCGCACCTCGACCGCCGGGTCCACGATCCCCGTCGGCCGCACGATCTGCTCCACCACGCGCGCGGAGTGCGTGCGCTCGTACTGCCCCGGCGTGGCTGACACGAACACGAGCTGGGGCGAGATCGTGAGGAACTCCTGGAACGTCTGCGGCCGGTTGTCGAGCGCGCTCGGCAGGCGGAAGCCGTAGTCGACGAGCGTCTGCTTGCGCGAGCGGTCGCCCTCGTGCATGCCACCGATCTGCGGCACGGTCTGGTGCGACTCGTCGATGAAGCAGACGAAGTCGTCGGGGAAGTAGTCGATCAGGCAGTACGGCCGCGACCCCGGCGCGCGCGCGTCGAGGATGCGCGAGTAGTTCTCGATCCCCGAGCAGAACCCGACCTCGCGCAGCATCTCCATGTCGTACTGCGTGCGCTGGCGCAGGCGGTGGGACTCGAGCAGCTTGCCCTCGGACTCGAGCGACGCGCAGCGCTCGGTGAGCTCGCGCTCGATCTCCGCCACCGCCTCCTCGAGCCGCCCCTCCTGGACGTTGTAGTGCGTCGCCGGCCAGACTGCGACGTGCTCGAGGTCGTCGCGGATCAGCTCGCCCGTCAGCGGGTCGAAGTGCTGCAGCCGCTCGACCTCGTCGCCGAACAGCATCGCCCGGAACGCGGTCTCCTCGTACGCCGGGAAGACCTCCAGCGTGTCGCCGCGCACCCGGAACGTGCCGCGGCCGAGCGCCTGGTCGTTGCGGTTGTACTGCAGCGAGACGAGCTTGCGCAGCAGCTCGTCGCGGTCGACGAACCCGCCCTTGACCAGCACCTGGCAGTTCGCGTTGTACGTCTCCGGCGAGCCGAGGCCGAAGATGCACGACACCGACGCGACGATCACCACGTCGCGGCGCGCGAACAGCGACGCCGTCGCGGCGTGGCGGAGCCGGTCGATCTCCTGGTTGATCGCCGAGTCCTTCTCGATGTAGAGGTCGCGCGACGGGACGTACGCCTCGGGCTGGTAGTAGTCGTAGTAGGAGACGAAGTACTCGACCGAGTTGCTCGGGAAGTACGTCCGGAACTCGTTGCACAACTGCGCCGCCAGCGTCTTGTTGTGCGCGATCACCAGCGCCGGCCGCTGCAGCCGCTCGATCGTCGCCGCCATCGTCATGGTCTTGCCCGTGCCGGTGGCGCCGAGCAGCGTCACGCCGCGGGAGCCGGCGTCGATCGCCTCGGCGATGCCGTCGATGGCCGCCGGCTGGTCGGCGGTGGGCGAGTAGATCGAGTCGAGCTTGAACGGCGGCATAGCCGATCAACAGTATGGAAGGTCCCGGACGGAACGGCCCCGCAGGCGTACATCGGTCGGCGCATCCCGGCCCGTGCTCTGGAGTCGGGTTGGCCACGCCGTCCCGACGCGCGCCAGAACCCTTATTCGACGTTCATCCGGATTTCCCCGCTGTTCTGGAACGTTCATCGGGAAGGCAGCTTGCAGGCACGGCGCTAAGCCTCGCGTATCCGAACTCTGGGCCTTGTCTTGTATGGGGCGCTAAACTAACGATTGTCCGAAAATCCGCTGGCATATCCAACCGCCATCGGAAATCGAGCTCTCATGGCCGCCACCAACCAACGTTTCTCGCTCGCCGACCAGCGCGAGGTCTTCTTCAGCGACGCCGACACAAGCGACGCGGTTCGCTACGCCCTGCGCACCGGCAAGGCCCGGCAGCTAGGCCCGCGGCTCTACACGAAGAACCTCGTGGGGACCCTGGAGGAAGTCTGCCTGCGCAACTGGGCCGAAATCGCCGCCGGCTACTTTCCCGGCGCGGTCATCGTCGGGCGGACGGCGATGGATTTCAAGCCGGCCGCAGACGGGTCGGTGTTCCTGGTTGCCCCGACGACGCGGGATGTACGGCTGCCCGGGCTGCGTCTGCGTCCGCGGCACGGAACCGCCCCCCTGGAGATCGACACCAGGTTCTACGGCCACGACATCTTCATGAGCTCTCGTCCGAGAGCGTTCTTGGAGAACGTGCAGCCGTCGCGTGCACGGGGCGGCGCGTCGCCGCGCACGCTCAGCCGCGAGGAGCTTGAAGAGGCGTTGGAGCAGTACGGCCGCAGCGACCCCGCGAGCCTGAACCGGCTCCGCGACGAGGCTCGCGAGATTGCGCCGCAGCTCGGCCTCGTCGCGGAGTTCGCGGTCCTCGATGCGCTCATCGGCACGCTGCTCGGCACCCAGGACGTGAAGCTCTCCTCCGCACGCGCCAAAGCGACTGCGAGCGGCGCGCCATTCGACCCCGTCCGTATCGAGCGCTTCGAGCGTCTCGCCACGGCGCTGCTCGCGACCGGACTGCCCCAGGTCGCCGAAGGCGCCAGCCACGACGTGTCGGTGTTTGCATTCTTCGAGTCCTACTTCTCGAACTCCATCGAGGGCACCGAGTTCACGGTCGAAGAAGCCGAGGACATCGTTTTCCGTGGGGCGATGCCCCAGCAACGCCCACAGGACGCCCACGACATCCTGGGGACCTACCGCCTCGTCTCCGATGCGTACGAACGCGCCCGCGTTCCCACCAACGCCGACGAGCTCGTGCGCATCCTGCAGGCTCAGCACGCCACGATGCTCGCGGAGCGTCCCGAGATTGGGCCCGGGAAGTGGAAAGAGCGCAACAACCACGTCGGCGGTCGCGAGGTCGTCTCATGGCGTCTCGTCGAGGGCACGCTGCGAGAGGCCTACCGCTTCTACGACTCGCTGCCGCCGGGGATCGCTCGTGCTGCGTTCGCGATGTTCCTCGTGGCCGAGGTTCATCCGTTTGCCGACGGAAATGGCCGGACGGCGAGGCTGCTCATGAACTCGGAGTTGAGCGCCGCCGGCCAGCAGCGCATCGTCGTCTCGACGCGAGACCGCGGCGACTACCTGGCCGGTCTACGCGGGATGACGAACGACCTGAACGTGTCGAGCTACATCGCTGTGCTCAGCGGCTTGCAGCGGCGAACCCATGAGACCGACTACTCGTCGCTGCAGGCAGCCGAGCAGGACCTCGCACGCAAGAAGGCGTTCACCGACCCCGACGAG
>DATHJG010000991.1:0-3105 GCA_035489875.1 Solirubrobacteraceae bacterium
CGCCGGCGCGGTCGCCGCGGGCGAGGTCGCCTCCGAGGCGCTGGCGGCGGGCACGGCGCTCGGGATCACCACCGGCGCGGCGCTGCCCGACGGCGCCGACGCGATCCTGCGCGTCGAGGACGCCCGGCTCGACGGCGACCGGGTCGCCCCCGCGGGTCCGCTCCGGCGCGGGCTGCACGTGCGCTACCGCGGCGAGGACGTCGCACGCGGCGACGTGCTCGCGCCGGCGGGGACGGAGCTGACCATGCAGCGCGTCACCGCGCTGGCGTCCGCCGGGGTCGGCGAGGTCGCCGTGCGCCGGCGCCCGGTCGTGCACGTGCTCGCGACCGGGACCGAGCTGCTCGAGCTCGGCGCGGCGCCGGAGCCCGGCCGGATCCACGAGTCCAACCGGCTCACGCTGCGGCTGCTCGCCGAGCGCGCGGGCGCGGAGGTCGTGATGCATCCCGTCGTGCCCGACGACGCGGCCGCGACCCGCGCGGCGATCGCGGAGGCGCTCGCCGGCGACGTGCTGCTCGTCTCCGGCGGCGTGTCGGTCGGCCCGCACGACCACGTCAAGCCCGCGCTCGAGGCCGCCGGCGTGGAGGAGGTCTTCTGGCGCGTCCGGCTCAAGCCCGGCAAGCCGCTCTGGTTCGGGCGCCGCGACGCGACGCTCGTGTTCGGCCTGCCCGGCAACCCGCTCTCGACCGTCGCCTGCTTCCTGCTGTTCGTCGGCCCCGCGCTGCGCCGGATGCAGGGCGAGGCGGACGCCGAGCCGGCGTGCGTGCCGGCGCGCCTGACGGTCCCGGCGCGCCCGGCCGACGGGCGCACGACGCTGCTCACCGCCCGCCTCGCGCACGGCCCCGACGGGATGCTCGAGGCGACGCCGACCGAGGGCCAGGGCTCGCACCTCACGGGCGCGCTGGGCGCGTCGAACGCGTTCGCGGTCATCCCGCACGCTGCCGGCGAGCTGCCGGCGGGCGCGGTCGTGGACGTGATCCCGCTCTAATCTCCATCAAGTATGTAGTCTTTGTGCTCAACACAGAGCACGGGAGGCACGATGGAGCAGGATCAGGGGCAGCGCGGGATCTCGCGGCGGCGCTTCACGGCAGTTGCCGGAGCGGCGCTCGCCGCCGGGTTGGCGCCGGACTGGACCCCGGCGAACGCTGCGAGCGAGCAGCCGTTCGAGTCCAAGCGCCACGGCGGGAGGCTCCCGCGACCGAACTTCCTGGTGATCCTGGCCGACGACCTCGGGTGGGCCGACCTGTCGGTGTACGGCGCCCCCACCATCCGCACGCCCAACCTCGACGCGCTCGCTGCGTCCGGCGTCCGCTTCACGCAGGGCTACTCGGCGTCCTCGGTCTGCTCCCCCACGCGCTTCGGCCTCTACACCGGGCGCTACCCGGGCCGGCTCCCGGGCGGGCTGCGCGAGCCGATCGGCACGCCGAACGCCGTCGACGGGATCCCGCTCGACCACCCGACGCTCGCCTCGCAGCTCAAGGGCCAGGGCTACGACACCGCGCTGATCGGCAAGTGGCATTGCGGCTACCTGCCGTGGTTCAGCCCCACCCGGCTCGGCTGGGACGAGTTCTTCGGCAACTTCGCCGGCGGCCTCGACTACTTCTCCAAGATCAACACCAACGGCGCCTACGACCTGTACGAGGACGAGGTCGAGTGCGAGGACCTGCGCTACTACACGGACGTCATCACCGAGCGCGCCACGGCGTTCCTCGGGCGGCGCCACGCGAATCCGTGGCTGCTCAACCTGAACTTCACCACGCCGCACTGGCCGTGGGAGGGGCCGGGCGACAAGGAGACGAGCGACGGGCTCACCGCGCGGATCAGGGCGGGCGAGCCGAACGTGCTGTTCCACAACGACGGCGGCTCGCTGGAGACGTACCAGGCGATGGTCGAGGACCTCGACCGGGCCGTCGGCAAGGTGCTCGCGGCGCTGCGGCGCAGCGGGCAGCTCGACGACACGGTCGTCTTCTTCGCCAGCGACAACGGCGGCGAGCGCTTCTCCTACTACTGGCCGCTGTCCGGCGGCAAGGGCGACATCCTGGAGGGCGGCATCCGGGTCGCGACGCTCCTGAGCTGGCCGGGCAAGCTGCGCCCGCGGCAGGTCAGCCACCAGCCGGTGGTGACCATGGACTGGCACGCGACGTTCCTGGAGCTCGCCGGGGCGGAGCCTGGCCCCGCGCACCCGCTCGACGGCGTGAGCCTCGTCGACCCGCTGTTCCGCGGCAAGCGCCTGCCGGAGCGCGACCTGTTCTGGCGCATGCGCGGCGAGCGGGCGCTCCGGCGCGGGGACCTCAAGTACGTGCGGCTCGCCGACGGCGTCGAACGGCTGCACGACCTGGACGCCGACGTGCGCGAGCAGGCGAACCTCGCGAGGCAGCGGCCGCAGGAGCTCGCCGCGCTGCGCGGCGCCTGGGAGGCGATCGACGCCACGCTGCTGCCCTATCCGGGCTGAGCTACGCCGGCTCGGGCAGCGCCGCGGCGGCGGCGGAGATCGGCGCGCACGCCATGTCGTTGCCCTTGAGCACGCGATTCCAGACGCGCACCAGGACCTCCGCCTCGTCGTCGGTGACGAAGTCCTGGAACAGCCGCTGGACCGCCTCGAGGTAGACCGGAAAGCCGCGCTCGGCGGCCTTCCGGCCCTTGGCGGTCAGCACCGCGTAGGTGGCGCGGCGATCGTCGGGCGGGATCTCGCGGCGGACGAGGCCCTCCTGCTCGGCCTTCGCGACGAGCCGCGTCGCGCCGCCGCGCGAGAGCAGCAGCGCGTCCGCGAGGTCGGACATGCGCCGGCGGCCGTCCTTCCAATGCAGGTGCAGGAGCAGCTCCAGCCGATTCAGCGAGACGCCGGCCGTCGACTCCAGCTCCGCGTCGAGGCGCTCGCCGAGCCGCCACTCGACGACGAGCAGCCCGTAGAAGGCGGCGAAGCGCGGATCTGCGACTTGTTCACCCATGGCGGAGTCGAGTGTAGGACCGGTGGTGGACGATTGCGAGTGTGAAGATTGCGTTGGCAACGCTTGACAAAGCAATCCTACGCTGGTTAGGGTTGCCGCGTCAACCGTTCTGGCCGCAATCCTCCCCGCGGTCTCCCTCTCTCCCCGGAGGTCCTCGACG
>DATHJG010000992.1:0-4962 GCA_035489875.1 Solirubrobacteraceae bacterium
CCAGGTCGCGTTTGACGGCAGCGAAGTCGTTGATGAGGCCGTTGTGCATGAACAGCCAGCGTCCGTGGCGGAACGGATGGCAGTTCGTCTGCTGGACCGCGGTGCCGCTCGACGCGCGGATGTGGGCGAAGAACAGCGGCGACGTCACGTGCGCCGCGATCTCGCGCAGGTTCGCGTCGTTCCACGCCGGCTCGGTCCCGCGGAACAGCGCCGGGACCTCCCCCGCGCCGTACCAGCCGACGCCGAAGCCGTCGCCGTTCGTGGTCTCCGCGCCGAGGCGGGCATGCAGGCTCTGGTCGATCAGGGAGTGCGCGGGCGCATACAGCGCGTCCTGGAGGAGGATCGGCGAGCCGGAGTAGGCGAGCCAGCGACACATGTCGTTCCTTTCAGGGTCCGGTGACGGCGCCGAATCCGCATCACGGTCCGACCGGCGTCACGGCGGGGGGCGTCCACACGCGATCGAGCACCTCCGGCTGCGGCCAGCGCAGGTGCAGCAGCAGGTTGAACGCGCCCGGCGGGGCGGGAAGCCAGTTGGGCACGCGCGCGCCGGGGTCCGCGTGCTGGATCCGGATCGCCAGGGCGCCGTCGGTCTCGAGCACGAGGCCGTTCCAGTCGCCGATCGAGTACCGCTCCACGGGGTTGTCCACAAGCGTCTCTCTCGCATCGTACGTCGTGAGCGTCCAGAACCCGTGGACCGGCGGCAGGCTGCGGGGTGGGAACGTCAGGACGTACCGATGGCGGCCGCTCAGCCGGCGGCCGTGCACGTCGGTCTGCACCAGCGCCGGGAGCTCGTCGGCCGCCGGTCCCGCCTCGAGGCCCGCGCACGCGGCACCGGCTCGAGCGAGGTAGTCGGTCCCGTGCTGGCCGAGCCGGAAGCGGATGTGCCACTCGCCGACGGCGTCTCCGGGCGGCGACTCGGCCGCCGCCACGACGCGCTCGAGCCCGCGGGCGGCGCCCACGGCGACGGCCCGTCGCACGTCGCGGCCGAGCCGGCCCCAGCCCAGGTCTCCGTCGAGCAGGCCGAGCCGCCGGATCCGGTCGACGATCGCGCGATCCTCCAGCCGTGGCGGGTTGTCGCGCATCAGGGCGGCGAGCTCGGAGAAGAACGCCGGCGCGTCCATCCGCTCGACCTGCACGATCGGCGGGGCGCCCACCGGCGGCCGCTCGTGCGTCCGCGCCGCCGGATGTCCGGCGTGCAACGGCTTCAGCCCGTAGGCGTCCTGGACGGCGCACGCCTCGGCGCACCCGCCGTCGCCGTCGACCTGGGTCAACCCCGCGATCCGGACGATGCGCGTCGGCGCCCTGATCATCTCCGCGCCCGGTGGGAGCGCCGTGGCATCCCCGCGCGGGCCGACGATGGCGTAGGTCCCGCTCGTCGTCCCGGTCGTCCGGGCGCCGACCGACGCGAACACGTCGGTCCAGAGATCGACCAGGGAGAGGGCGTAGAACCTCCCGGGCATCGCGGGCACCGAGAGAATCACGGGCGAGCCGTCGAGGTCGAGCCAGGCGCAGCTGCGCAGGGCGTTCGTGCGCAGGCCCGGCGGCCGGCCGGCCGTCGCCTCCGGCAGCTCCCGCGCGTGCACCAGCCGGTTCAGTGGTGCACGCATCCGCACCGGGTCGGGTTCCGCCACCGCCGTCATCCAGGCCCGGATGCGGTCCATCAGCACGAGCGGATAGCCGAACACGAAGCCGTCCGCAGCAACGGCTGCGGCGTCGGTCGCGCTCACGTTGGTGTGCCGGGCCATTGATCGACTCGCGAGGACCGTAGGCGGCGCCCGAGCCGGTCGCATCGTCAGAACAAGGTGATGCGGGCGATCGGCACCCAGTCCTGACACGCCCACGGCCTTCGTGCCAGCCGGTCCCCGATGTGCAGGCGCGCGCCCTTGCGGGACACTCCCGGCGAGGAAGATGCTCACCGCATGACCACCGCGGCCGTCGCCGAGCCCCCCATGCCGTCCCTCCGGATCTGGGGGGCCCGGCCACCGCGGCGGAGGTCCCTGGTGCGGCGACCCGCGCTCGTCGAGCGGCTCACGGACCCCGCGGCGCCGCCGCTCGTCGCGCTCGTCGCGCCGGCGGGGTACGGGAAGACCACGCTGCTGCGCGAATGGGCGAAGCGCGACGTCCGCCCGTTCGCGTGGGTGACGGTCGACGAGCGCGACAACGACGGCGAGCGGCTGCTCGACTCGGTGGCGTGCGCGATCGAAGCGACCGTGGGCAGCGACGCGGACGCGGCGTTCGTCCTGGTCGTCGACGACGCCCACGCGCTGCACCGCTCCGGCTTCGAGGCGCTGGCGGCGGTCGCGAACGACCTGCCGCTGCGCGCGCGGCTCGCCGTCGCCTCGCGCCGGGAGCTTGCGCTGCCGGTCGCGCGGATGCGCGTGCAGCAGCTCGTGACCGAGATCGGCCCGCGCGAGCTCGCGATGACGCGCGCAGAGGCGGCCAAGCTCCTCGCCGACGCCGGCCACCGGCTCGATCCGGACACGCTCGACACGCTGCTCAAGCGGACCGAGGGATGGCCGGTGGCGCTGGCGCTGGCCGCGCTGTACCTCGGCGACCGCGGGAGCCGCCCGAACCTCGCGCGCTTCGGCGGCTCCGACCGGCTGGTCGCGGACTACGTGCGCGACGAGGTGCTGATCGACCTGCCGGACGATGCGCGGTCGTTCGCCGTCCGGACGTCCGTCGTCGACACGCTGACCGGCTCGCTCTGCGATGCGCTGCTCGGCCGCCGCGACTCGGCGTCCGTGCTCGCCGCGCTGGCCCGGGACGGCCTCGCGATCCCCGTCGACCGGGTCGGCGAGCGCTACCGCTACCACCGGCTCGTGCGCGACACCCTCCAGGCGGAGCTCCGGCTGCGCGAACCCGAGCTCGAGGCCGAGCTCCACCGGCGCGCGAGCGCATGGAGCCGGTCCGCCGGGGACGTCGAGCGCGCCGTGCACCACGCGCTGGCCGCCGGCGACGTCGGCGTGGCGGGCGACCTCGTCTGGCGCAACGTCGCCGCGCAGGTCGCCGCCGGTCAGACCGCCGTGGTGGAGCGGTGGCTGAGCCGCTTCGGCGAGTGCCACATCGCGCGGCAGCCCCGGCTCGCGCTCACCGCGGCCGGGTGCGAGCTGATGCGGGGCCAGGGCCATCTGGCGGAGCACTGGGCGGCGTCAGCCGCCGCCGCGCCGCCGGTCGGGTCCCGCGACGACGTCGACGCGGGGATCGCGCTGATGCGTGCCGCGATCGCCGCCGACGGTCCGGCCCGGATGCGCGAGGACGCGCGGTCGGCCTATGCGCTGCAGCCGGGCAGCGGGGCCAGTCGCGCGCTCGCCTGCCTGCTGGACGGCGTGGCGAGCCATCTCCTGGGCGAGCGCGACGAGGCGACGCGGCGGCTCGAGGAGGGCGCGCGCCACGCGGCGGTCCGCGCGCCCCACATCCACGCGTTGTGCCTCTCCCAGCTCGCGGCGCTGGCCCTCGAGCGGTCGGATTGGCACGAGATGACCGAGCTCAGCGCCCGCGCGCGCGCCCAGGTCGAGCGGCACGGCCTTCGCAACGCGGCTACCAGCGCGCTCGTCTACGCGGTCTCCGCCGTGGCGCGCGCGCACCGCGGCCGGATCGAGGAGGCGCAGGGCGATCTGCGGGAGGCCACGCGGCTGCACGCCATGCTGACCGACTTCGCTCCGTGGTACGGGGCCGAGGTGCACATCCTCCTGGCCCGTGCGGCCCTCCGGCTCAGCGACGTGTGCCTCGCGCGCACGCACGTGAACGAGGCCGCGCGCCTGCTCCACCACGTGCCGGAGGCCGTCGCGCTCGCGGGCTGGCACGCCGAGGCGCTGGCCCAGCTCGAGGCGTTCACGCCGCCCGAGCGCGCGCAGTGCGCCCCGATGACGGCGGCCGAGCTGCGGGTGCTGCGCTTCCTGCCGACCCACCTGTCCTTCCGCGAGATCGCGGAGCGGACCCAGGTGTCGTCCAACACGGTCAAGACGCAGGCGAACGCGGTGTACCGGAAGTTCGGCGTCGCCTGCCGGTCCGACGCGGTCATGCGGGCCCGCAGCTGCGGGCTGCTCGACTGAGCTCCGCCCCGCGGTCACGACGGGCCGGCGACCGCTGCGCGGGCCGGGTCGGGTTCCGGCTGGAGCAGCCGCCGCCAGCTCCACAGCAGCTCGTGCACCGCGGCCGCCCCGATCGTCGGCTCGACCGACAGCGGGAGCCGCGCGGGGGCGAGGATGAACGGCCGCGTCTGCGGGCCGCCCAACCCGCCGTGGAACGAGATCAGCTCCTCGAAGGCGCAGCCCTCGTCCAGCGTCGGGTCGTAGAAGCTGCCGACCATGATGTCGGCCACGTTGCCGAAGCGGTCGGTGCGCGCGAGGTGCTGCGCCGCGGTCGGCGAGAACGCGGCGAGCGGATCGGGTCCCTCGACGTGGCCGTCCACGAGGTGGCGCACGCCCGTGGCGCCGAGCACGAGTCCGCCCTGGTCGAGCGAGTGCACGAGCAGCCAGCCGACGTGGGGGTGCGCGCGCAGGGCCGGGATCAGCTCGGGATGGCGCTCGTCGATCTCCTCGAACGAGAGCCGGTGCTTCTGCTCCATCAGGTAGACGAGCCCGAGGTTCCCCGACCCCAGCACGACGACCTCGCGCCCGGAGGCGTCGTTCTTCGCCCGCTTGCCGGTCTTGCGTCCGGTGGCCTCGTCGACCGCGCGCCGGACCATCGCGCTCTGCTCGTCGCCGCCCGCCACGCCCGACACGCGCCCGCGCGCCAGCGACCGCTCGACGAGCTCGTCGAGCCCGTAGCCGTTGCGCTGCTTGAACGTCGCGCCCTGCGTCTGGCCGTGGTCCGAGAGCACGACGATCTCGTACGGCCGCGGCGCGTAGCGCCGCGCCGCCGCGACCCGGCCGAACTGCTGGTCGAGCTTGCGCAGGGCCTCCAGCGTGTCCGCGCGCTCGAGCCCGGAGTGGTGCGCGACCTCGTCGTAGCTCGCGAACG
>DATHJG010000993.1:0-9092 GCA_035489875.1 Solirubrobacteraceae bacterium
CGCGCCGCGACGCCGGCCGAGCTCGATGCCGCGCTGGCCGCCTGCGAACGCGAGCCCGGCACGCTCGCGTTCATCGAGGTGGTGCTGGACCGCCACGACATGCCCCGGCTCCTGTTCGAGCTCGCGACGGCCGTCGCGACCGAGAACGCCCGCGCGCCGGAGGCGACGGCGTCGCGGCACGAGCCGGATCGGCTCGGCGCGCAGCGGCGGCCGCGGGCCTGTGCGGGTCCCGGACCGACTCGGCGCCGGGCAAGGTGAGCCCGTTGGCGTCATCGCGCACCATGCCTCTCGACTCCGACCCCGCCGCGTGACCCATGCTCTCCTCGGGCACGAGCGCCGCCCGGCCGCGGCCGCGATTGCGCGGTCGCCGGCGCGAGTCCGAGGTGCTCGCCCGGCTGCTGGACGGCGTGCGGGCGGGGCACAGCGGCGCGCTGGTGATCCGGGGGGAGGAGGGGGTCGGCAAGACCGCGCTGCTGGAGCACGCGCTGGAGCGCGCGCAGGGCTGCCGGATCGCCCAGGTGAGCGGCGTCGAGTCGGAGATGGAGCTGCCGTTCGCCGGGCTGCACCAGTTCTGCCAGCCGATGCTCGACCGGCTCGAGCGGCTGCCCACCCTGCAGCGCGACGCGCTGGCCGCGGCGTTCGGGCTGATCGGTCGCGCCGCGCCTGACCGGTTCCTCGTCGGGCTCGCCGCGCTCAGCCTGCTCTCCGAGGTGGCCGAGGAGGGGCCGTTGGTCTGCATCATCGACGACGCCCACTGGCTGGACCGGGCCTCCGCCCAGGCGCTCGCGTTCGCCGCGCGGCGGCTCGGCGCGGAGGCGGTCGTGATGGTGTTCGCCGTGCGCGAGGCGCGGACGGAGCTCGCCGGGCTGCCCGAGCTGGTGCTCGAGGGCCTGCGCAACGGCGACGCGCGCGCGCTGCTCGCCTCGGTCGTCAGCGGGCGGCTGGACGAGCGGGTGAGCGAGCGGATCGTCGCCGAGACGCAGGGCAACCCGCTCGCGCTGCTCGAGCTGCCGCGCGGCTTCACGCGCGCGGAGCTCGCCACGGGCTTCGGCGTCCCCGGCTCGGCGCCGGTCATCGGCAAGATCGAGGAGAGCTTCCTGCGCCGGCTGGAGCCGCTGTCGGACGAGGCGCGCCAGCTGCTGCTCGTGGCGGCCGCAGAGCCGCTCGGCGAGCCGGTGCTGCTGTGGCGCGCGGCCGAACTGCTCGGCCTCGACGTCGAGGCGGCCGCCCCGCTCGAGGCGGCCGGCCTGCTCGAGCTGGGCACGCACGTGCGCTTCCGCCATCCGCTGGTGCGCTCGGCGGTCTACCGGGCCGCGGCGCCGGCGTGCCGGCGCGAGGCGCATCGCGCGCTGGCGGAGGTCACCGATCCCGAGCTCGAGCCCGATCGCCGCGCCTGGCATCGCGCACAGGCGGCGGCGGGCCTCGACGAGGAGGTCGCCGCCGAGCTCGAGCGCTCGGCCGGCCGGGCGCAGGATCGCGGCGGCGTCGCGGCGACCGCGGTGTTCCTCGCCCAGGCCGCCAGGCTGACGCCCGATCCCGGGCGTCGCGCCGCCCGCGCGCTCGCGGCGGCGCAGGCCGACCTCGAGGCGGGCGCGCCGGAGACCGCGCTGAACCTCCTGGCCACCGCGGCCGCCGGCTCGCTCGACGCGCTCCAGCGGGCCCAGGTCGACCGGCTGCGCGCGGAGATCGCGTTCAGCCGGAGACGCGGCAGCGACGCTCCCGCGCTGCTGCTCAGCGCTGCCCGGCGGCTCGAGCCGCTCGACGTCGCGGCGGCGCGCGAGACGTACCTCCTGGCGATCGAGGCCGCGATCTACGCGGGGCGGCTGGGCGACGTGCGGGAGGTGGCGCGCGCCGCTGCGCAGGCCCCGCCGGCGCCGCCGGGCCCGCAGCGCGCGAGCGACCTCCTGCTCGAGGGCTACGTCGCGTACTACACCGTGGGCCTCGAGGCAGCGATGCCGACGTTCAAGCGAACGCTGCGCATGCTCCGTGACGAGCCGGAGGCCCGCTGGGTCGGGGCCGGTTGCCGCATCGCGGCCGAGCTGTGGGACGACGAGAGCTGGCACGCGCTCGGGTGGCGCCAGTACCGGCTCGCCCTCGACGGCGGCGCGCTGTCGATGCTGCCGCCCGCGCTCAACTTCCTCTCCGTGGCCGAATGCATGCACACCGGGGATCTCACCGCGGCGGCCGCGCTGATCGACGAGATGCAGACGATGGCGCCGTCGACCGGGAGCCCGGAGATGGCGTACGCACCGGTCGCGCTCGCCGCCTGGCGCGGGCACGCCGAGGAGACGGCCGGGCTGACCGAGTCCGCCGTCCGGGAGGCGAACGCCCGCGGCGAGGGACGCATGCTCACCGTCACCGAGTACGCGGCCGCCGTGCTGCGCAACGGCCTCGGCGACCACGCGGCCGCGCTCGAGTCGGCGCGGCAGGCGGCCGACGCCGACGAGGTGCTGCTCAGCGTGCACGTGCTCCCCGAGCTCGTCGAGGCCGCCGTCCGGGCCGGCGAGCCGCAGCTCGCCGCGACGACCGCGTGCCGGCTGTCCGAGCGAGCCGGCTTGAGCGACACCGAGTGGGCGCTCGGCATGGACGCGCGCTCGCGTGCGCTGGTGGCCGCCGACGACCTCGCGGAGCCCCTCTACCAGGAAGCGGTCGACCGGCTCGCCCGGTGCGGCGCCGCCCTCCACCTGGCGCGAGCCCAGCTCGTCTACGGCGAGTGGCTGCGCGGCCAGGGCCGGCGGCCGGAGTCGCGCGAGCAGCTCCGCGGCGCGCACGAGATCTGCGTCGCGAAGGGCGCCGACGCGTTCGCCGCGCGCGCCGGACGCGAGCTGCGTGCGGCGGGCGACTCCACGCGCCAGCGCAGCCCTGCGCCGAGCGGCAAGCTCACGGCCCAGGAGGCGCGGATCGCCCGGCTCGCGCGCGACGGCCAGTCCAACGCGGACATCGCCGCGCAGGTGTTCATCAGCCCGCGCACTGTCGAGTACCACCTCAGCAAGATCTTCGCCAAGCTCGGCATCGAGTCGCGCCGCGAGCTCCAGCACGCGCTCAGCGACGGGAACGTGAACTCCGGCTGACGCCGGATCGCGGGACAGGCGCGACTGTCACCCGTGACAGTCCCGCGTGCGCGCGCACCGAGCCACCGTGGGGGATCCATGGGTTCGCGTCGGCTCCTCGTGCTGCTCCTCGTGCTCTTCGCGGGCGGTGCCGGCTTCGGCTTCGGCTTCGGCGCTGCGCACCGGCACGGCGCGGATCGCCATGCCGCCCTGCGGCCGCCGCCGCCGACCGTGATGGACTCGCGGGCCTGCCGACCGCCGGCGCAGCATCCGGAACCGGTCGTGCTGTTGCACGGCACGTTCGCCACGACCTCCTGGCGGCTCATCGGCCCGGCGCTCGCCCGTCGCGGCTACTGCGTCTTCACGTTCGACTACGGCTACTACGGCACGGGGGAGATCGTGCAGTCGGCGCGCGAGCTCGCCGGCTTCGTGGACCGCCTGCTCGCGCGCACGCACGCGCGCCGCGTCTCGATCGTCGGCCACTCCGAGGGCGGGATGATGCCGCGCTACTACATCCGGTTCCTCGGCGGCGCGAGGAAGGTGGGCGACCTGATCGGCCTCTCGCCGTCCAACCACGGAACGGAGAACCCGCTGGCGCTCCAGGGGGCCGCGATGGGCTGCACCGCATGCGCCCAGCAGATGGCCATCGGCTCGGCCTTCCTGGACCGGCTCAACGCGGGCGACGAGACGCCGGGGCCTGTCGACTACACCGTGGTCCAGACCGCCTACGACGAGGTCGTCCTCCCGTACACGTCCGCCTTCGTGCGGGGGCCCGGCGCACGCGTCACCAACGTCACGCTGCAGCGCCGCTGTCCCCGCGACGACACCGGCCACCTCGCCATCCCCACCGACCCGGTCGCGCTGCAGTGGGTCGAGAACGCGCTCGCGCGCCCCGGCCCCGCCGACCCGAGGTTCCGGCCGCGCTGCGGCTAGGGGCGTGCGTCATGTGTCGCTCGCGGGGAGCGCAGCGCCTGTCCCGGCGCCCGGTTCCCGCTGCCCCTCGGGCGGACTTCCGGCGTGCCGCGACGCCATCACACTCCAGGGCAGACATGGGCAAGGGCCTCCTCGACACCGTGATCGACGACGTCATGGACGCGTACGTCGAATGGCGCGAGGAGTGCGCGGAGGTCGAGGTCGCCTACCTGCGCTGGTCGATCGCCTCGCCGACCGACGCGCTGCTCGCGTTCGCCGCCTACGTCGCGGCGCTCGACCGCGAGGACCGGGCGTCGAGCTCCTACGCGGAGGTGATCCAGCGCGCGGCCGCCGTGCAGGAGCGGGTACCGTCGGCGCGGCTCGCGGAGGCGCGCCGCCGCGTAGGACCGCGACGGTGGGAGTAGCCGGGCTCGCCGCAGTGGCGCGCCGCGGGGAGGCCGCCGCCACCGTCGACGACGTCGCACGCCTGGGGGCGCGGCTGCGGGCGAGCGTCGAGGCGGCGATGCGGATGTCGGCCGACACGCTCGACGTCGTGCTGGCGACGCTGATCGCGGGCGGTCATCTGCTCGTGGAGGACCAGCCGGGCGTCGGCAAGACGCGGCTCGCCCGCACGCTCGCGCGCAGCCTCGACGGCCGCTTCGCGCGCGTGCAGGCGACTGTGGACCTGTTGCCCGGCGACGTCGTCGGCACGAGCGTCTGGCGCCCGGAGCGCGCGAGCTTCGAGTTCCTGCCCGGCCCCGTGTTCGCGAACGTGCTGATCGTCGACGAGCTCAACCGCGCGACGCCCAAGACGCAGTCGGGCCTGCTCGAGGCGATGCAGGAGCGCCAGGTCACCGTCGACGGCCGGACGCGGCCGATCGCGCCGCCGTTCACCGTCATCGCGACCCAGAACCCCGGCGCCGGGCACGACGGCACCTACCCGCTCCCGCTCGCGCAGCTCGACCGCTTCATGGCCCGGATCTCGCTCGGGTACCCACCCGCCGATCAGGAGCTCGCGCTGCTGCGCGAGGCCGGCGAGCCCGCGCTGGCCCCGGTCACCCACCCGGCGGGTCTGCTCGCCGCGCAGGCGGCCGCCGCGGGCGTGCACGCGAGCGACGCGCTGCTGCGCTACGTCGTCGCCGTCCTGGACGTCACGCGCCGCCATCCGCTCGCCGAGGCGGGCGGGAGCCCGCGCGCCGGCGTGCTGCTGCTGGCGGCGGCGCGCGCCCGCGCCGCGCTGGCAGGCCGCGACCACGTCCTGCCCGACGACGTCCAGGCGCTCGCCGCGGCGGTGCTCACGCACCGAGTCCAACCGGCGATCGCGGCGCCGCCCGATGCGCCCGAGCGCATCGTCGCCGACGCGATCGCGCGCGTGCGCGCGCGATGAGACGTCCCCTCGCGCTGCTGCTCGCCGCCGCGGCGCTCGCCGTCGTCGCGGGCGCCACCCCGTTCCCCGCGCTGCTGCCGGTCGCCGTCGGCCTCGCGTCGCTCGCGGTCGCCGCGTGGACCGCGACCGCGCTCGCCGCCCGCCGCATCACGGTCGTCCGGACGCTGCCGGTGCGCGAGGCGCGCGAGCACGAGCCGATCCGCGTGGACTTCGAGGTCGGCGGGCTCGGCCGCCTGCCGGTCGCGCTCGAGGTCCGGGACGGCGCGGGGGAGTGGACGCCGCTCGAGGGCGCGCATCGGCTCAGCGTGCCCCGGCGCGGCGCGCACCGCCTTGCGCCGGCGGAGCTGCGCGTGCGGGACCGTCTCGGGATCGCCGACCGGCGCGTGACCGCCGGGCAGCCGGAGCGGCTGCTGATCCTCCCCGCGCCGGAGGAGCGGCTGCTGCGCGCGTCGCCGGCCGGCCCTGCCGCCGGCGACCCCGAGCCCGACGGGCTGCAGGCCTACGCCCCCGGCATCCCGGTGGCGCGGATCCACTGGCCGGCGCTGGCGCGCGGCGCCGGCCTGCACGCGTTCCGTGTCGCGCCCGGACCGCACGGCTTGCCGCTCGTGGTGGTCGACACGAGCGGAGCGCTCCGGCCGGGCGCGGTCGACTGGGCCGCGCGCGTCGCCGCCGGCCACGTCCAGCGGCTCGCTCGCGACGGCGGCTGCCGCGTGCGGCTGCCCGGCGACCGCATCGACACCACGGTCGCCGACCCGGCGGCGTGGCGCGCGCTGCACCGCCGCCTCGCGCTGCTGGCGCCCGCGCCGCCGACCCCGGCTCCGTCCGCGGCGGCGATCCGCATCGCGGCCGCGGCAGCCACGGCGCTCCCGCCGCCGCCCCCGCTGCCCCTCGGCGTCGGGCCGTGTCCGTGACCCGGTCCGGCCCGGGCCTGACTGCCAGGACGGCCTGCACGGACCGTTCCGCGGAACAGCGTCCGGCGCTCCCGACGGCGCCAGGCTGTGAGACGAGCGGTGTTCGAAGCCGGCGGCCCCAACTGGAGGTGACAAGTGTGCGGCATCACCGGATGGGTGTCGTTCGAGCGTGATCTGAGCCGCGAGCAGCGCGTCGTCGACGCGATGACGCAGACGATGGCGTGCCGCGGGCCGGACTCCCTGGGGACGTGGGTGGGCGGACCGGCCGCGCTCGGCCACCGCCGGCTCGCGGTGATCGACGTCGAAGGCGGCACGCAGCCGATGTCGGTGCGGACGCCCACCGGCGACGTCGTCCTCGTCTACAGCGGCGAGGCGTACAACTACCTCGAGCTGCGCGAGGAGCTGCGCCGCGCGGGCGAGCGGTTCGAGACCTCGAGCGACACGGAGGTCGTGCTGCGCGGCTACGTGCGCTGGGGCGAGGCGCTGGCCGACCGGCTCAACGGCATGTACGCGTTCGCGATCTGGGACGGGCGCGCGCGCAAGCTGGTGCTGATGCGCGATCGGATGGGGATCAAGCCGCTGTACGTCTACCGCACCGACGACGGCGTCCTGTTCGGCTCCGAGCCGAAGGCGATCCTGGCCAACCCGCTCGCGAAGCGCGAGGTCGACGCCGACGGGCTGCGGGAGCTGCTGGCGTTCGTGAAGACACCCGGGCACGCGATCTGGTCCGGCATGCGCGAGGTCGAGCCGGGCACGATCGTCACCGTCGACGCCGACGGCATGCGAGAGCGCCGCTACTGGCGCCTGCGCACCGCGCCGCACGAGGGCGACGCGGACGCCACCGTCGCGCACGTGCGCGAGCTGCTCGACGACATCGTGCGCCGCCAGCTCGTCGCGGACGTGCCCCGCTGCGTGCTGCTCTCCGGCGGGCTCGACTCCAGCGTGATCACCGCCCTGTCCGCGGCGCTGCTGGCCGAGGAGGGCGAGAAGGTGCGCAGCTTCGCGGTCGACTTCGTCGGCCAGACCGAGCACTTCAAGCCCGACCCGCTGCGCTCGACGCCGGACACGCCGTACGTGCACGACGTCGCCGAGCACGTCGGTTCCGTGCACGCCGACATCGTGCTCGACCACCGGGAGCTCGCCGATCCCGAGGTCCGCCGGCAGGTGGTCGTCGCGCGGGACCTCCCGACCGGCTTGGGCGACATGGACGCGTCGTTGTACCTGTTGTGCAAGGCGATCAAGGAGCGCTCGACGGTGGCGCTGTCGGGCGAGTCCGCGG
Source organism: Solirubrobacteraceae bacterium (assembly GCA_035489875.1). Lineage (GTDB taxonomy): Bacteria > Actinomycetota > Thermoleophilia > Solirubrobacterales > Solirubrobacteraceae > DASQMT01. Next base: position 7,540 of record DATHJG010000993.1, read on the forward strand.
ACGAGATCTTCGGCGGCTACCGGCAGTTCCACGACCCGGAGGTGCAGCGCGCGCACGCCTACCCGTGGCTCGCGCTGGACGAGATGCGCTTCGGCGCGGGGGACTCGATCATCACCCCGGAGCTGCGGTCGACGCTGGACATCCCCGAGTACCGACGCGCGCAGTACGAGCGCGCGATCGCCGAGGTCGAGCACCTCGCGTCCGAGAGCGACCTCGAGCACCGCATGCGGATCTCGAGCTACCTGCACCTGACGCGCTTCCTGCGCTACCTGCTCGATCGCAAGGACCGCATGAGCATGCGCGTCGGGCTCGAGGTCAGGGTGCCGTTCTGCGACCACCGCCTCGTCGAGTACGTCTACAACGCGCCGTGGTCGCTGAAGACCTACGACGGCCGCGAGAAGAGCCTGCTGCGCGGCGCCACGCGCGACCTGCTCCCCCAATCGGTGGTCGAGCGGGTCAAGAGCCCGTATCCGTCGACCCAGGACCCGCACTACACAGACGCGCTCCAGCAGCAGGCCGCCGAGCTGCTCGACCAGCGCGACCACGGCGTGTTCGCGCTGGTCGACGCGGGCTGGCTCGAGACGGCGTCGCGGCCGGACCCGGAGTCGATCGGCCAGGTCGACCGCCAGGGCCTGGAGTGGACGCTCAACCTCTCCACCTGGCTGGCGGTCTACCAGCCGCGGCTCTTGCCCTGAGCCGTCCGGGCGCGGAGCTGCCCGTAGGGGCAGCTTGCTGGATCGGAGGCTGACACCGGACTTGTGCCCGCGCGCGGCAAGCGTAAGGTGCGTGAGCGTCTTCTCCCACGGAGGTCACACATGGTTCGGGAGCGCTCGCACACCACGCGCGCGGAAAGCAGTACGCGTCGACCGCTGCGCGTAGGTCAGCCGGAGTCCACCGCCGCGCTGCGGCCGAGTCAGCGGCGTGCGGAGCAGGGCCGCGCCGCGCTCAGCCAGCGCGATTCGGTCGAGGACTGGCTGCGCCGCTTCCGCCGCGCCTGAGCGCCGTGTGGCTCATCCGCTGAGCTCGAGCAGCTCGTCGATCGCACCGTCGAGGTGGCCGGCGAGGCGGTCCACGTCCGGCAGCGTCTCCCGGTCGGCGTACAGACCCAGACAGGCCTCGGCCTGCACGGTGGTCATCCCGATCGAGAGCGCGTGCCCTTCGGCGAGCGGCACGACGGGGTATGCGTGCGTGAGCTCGCACCCCAGCATGTAGAGCGGCATCGCCGGCCCGGGGATGTTGGACACGACGAGGTTGAAGGCGAGCGGGCTGGCCACGAGGTGCGACGCCGCGCGCTGGAGCGTCCGCGGCCCGTGCGCCAGCGCCTGCAACGCGGCGTCCGATCCCTCGGCCTCGCGCGCCGCCTTGCGCCGGGCGGTCGTCGCGTTGACCTTCCGCAGGCGCGCGAGCGGGTCGGGCTCCGCGCACGGGAGCTTCGTGAACAGGAAGGCGATGCGGTTGCCCAGGGCACCGTTGGCGTCGTTGCCGCGCACGCTCACCGGCACCATCGACTTGAGGTCGACCGCTTCCTCGCCGCGTTCTGCGAAGAAGCTGCG
>DATHJG010000994.1:0-5589 GCA_035489875.1 Solirubrobacteraceae bacterium
AGGCCGGCGACCGGGTGCTGGCCGAGGTCGCGCGGCGGCTGAGCGACGCGGTGCGCGGCGGCGACCTCCTCGCCCGCTGGGGCGGCGACGAGTTCGTCGCCATCCTGCCCGCCACCGAGCGCGCCGGTGTGCTGCGCGCCGCCGAGCGGCTCCGCGCCTCGGTCGCGTCGCAGCCGGTCCACGTGAACGAGGCCGCCGAGGCCGTCACGATCTCGGTCGGATGGGCGCACTGGGCCGGAGACACGCCCGGCGACCTGCTCGCCCGCGCCGACCGCGCGCTCTACGCCGCGAAGGACGCCGGCCGCAACACCGTGCGCCCGACCTAAGGCCCGGGACCCCACCCCTCCTAGCCTGGGGCCAGGCGCGTGGCCAGGCGGCCCATCCCGAGCGCGCGCGCCGCCTCCGCGCCGCTCGCGCGATCGGTCGGGCGGTCCGGGGGGCGCTCGACCGGCGCGTCGCGCAGCGTCGCGATGTCCTTGAACGCGCGCAGCTCGTCGGCCTGCTCGATCAGCGCGCGCCGCACCGACGGCTTCTCCCGCACCGCGCCGGCGATCGCCGCCTCGAGCGTCCCGTGGCGGCGCAGCAGCTCGGCCGCCGTCTTCTCCCCGATCCCCTTCGCGCCCGGCAGCCCGTCGGACGGGTCGCCCCGCAGCGCGATGAAGTCCGGCACCGCGCTGGGCGGGATGCCGTAGCGCTCCTCGACCTCCGCCGCGCCCATCTCGTCCGGCCCCTCCTGGCGCGCGCGCTGGAGCAGGATCGTGATCCCGCCGCCCGCGCACTGGAACATGTCGCGGTCGCCGGTGAGGATCTGCGCCGTCCCGCCCGCCGCCACCTCCGCCTTCGCGTAGGCGTACATCAGGTCGTCGGCCTCCAGCTCCTCGTGGCCGGTCACGGTCCAGCCGAGCGCCTCGTACAGCGCCGGCGCGCGCTCCCACTGGCCGGCGAGCTGCTCCGGCATCTCCGGGCGGTGGGCGTGGTAGGGCGGGTAGAGCTCGGTGCGGTAGTGGGCCGACTCCTGGCCGAAGCAGCACACGACCGCGCGCGGCTCGTAGCGCTCGACGCACCACAGGAGCTGGTTGACCGAGCCGAGCAGCGCGTTGACCGGCTTGCCCTCCTCGTCGGTGATCGTGTCCGGCAGCGCGAAGAACGCGCGGTAGAGCAGGTGCGGGGTGTCGGCGAGCAACAGGGGTTGCGGCATGGTCGCGGAGGATAAGGTCCGCGACCATGCGCACGATCACCGGGCTCGACGAGCTGAAGCAGGCAGAGGGGAAGGACCTCGGCACATCGGACTGGCACGAGGTCACGCAGGAGGCGATCGACGCCTTCGCCGACGTCACCGGCGACCACCAGTGGATCCACGTCGACCCCGAGCGCGCGAAGGAGACGCCCTTCGGCGGCACGATCGCGCACGGCTACTACACGCTCTCGCTCGCGCCGATGTTCACGCAGCAGATCTTCGGGCTCCACGGCTTCGCGTTCGCGGTCAACTACGGCCTCAACAAGGTCCGCTTCCCGGCGCCGCTCCCGGTCGGCAGCCGCGTCCGGATGCATGCGAAGCTCAGCGCGCTCGACGAGGTCCCCGGCGGCGCGCAGATGGCGGTCGAGGTGACGTTCGAGCGCGAGGGCGAGGAGAAGCCCGTCTGCGTCGCCGAGACGGTCGCCCGCGTCTACCCCTGACGAACCCGGACGCCCGGGCCCGCGTCGCCCCGGTAGCGCACGCGGTAGAGGCCCTTGGCGGACACGCCCGCGCGGTAGCGGCCGCGGCGATCGGTCGTCGTCTCGCCCGCCGGGACCCAGCGGCCGTGGAAGCGCTGCTCGACCCGCACCACAGCCCCCTTGCGGGCCGGCATCACGCTGCCGGCCAGCCCGGCGACGTCGGGCACGCGCGCGACGACCGGCACGTCGGGATCCGGCGTCGTGGCCGGCAGCGGCGGCGGCGCCTTGCCGGTCTCGATCGACGTGAAGTACGCCCACGTGTCGTAGAGTCCGAGCCGCGCCCGCAACGTCGCACCGCTCACCCGCAGCCGGCCGGCGCTGCCGACGACGTCGGCCGCCACGATCCGCGGCGAGCCCCCGCGCGTGATCACCTCGACGCCCTTGAAGCGCCCGCGCACCAGCCCGCGGAGCTTCGCGGCCGCGCCGGTCATCGTCAGCTTGATCGGTCCCCAGCGATGCTTGGGCGAAACCTCGTCGTACTGGTCCTCGACCGACTTCAGCCACGGCAGCGGCGAGGTTCCGAGCGCGCTCGTCTGGACGTCCTCGGTGCGCCCGCCCGAGGTCGAGAAGAAGTACGTCGCGACCGGCGCGCCCCCGTAGGTGACGAGCTGGCGGGCGGTCTGTTGCGTCGCCAGGTTGGTCGACGCCTGCTCGGCACCGACGCCGCCGTAGACCTGCGAGCGCGTGTCGGGGTAGTGCTCGAAGCCCGCGCCGCTCTTGCTCGTGGTGAGCGCGTACGTGCGCGCGGCGACCGCCTGCGCCTTGAGCGCCTCGATCGGCCATGACGCGGGCGACTCGAGCGGGACGACCCCCTGCACGTAGTCGTCCACGTCGACCGCGTTGATCGCGTTCACGCCGCCGAACGTGCCCGGGCGGAACTCGAGCGCGCCGCGGTACGCGCCGTCCCGGCGCGCGTAGCCCGACGTGCCCTTCAACGTGAGCGGACCCGGCCCGGTCACGCGCAGCGGCGCCGCCACCGTCGTGATCTCGCGCCCGCTCTGCGTGAGGAGCTGCACCTGGCCGCCCGCGCGCCCGCGCACGCGGTACGTCTTGTTCGCCGCGACGGTGCGGCCCGCCGCCCGCGTCGCGCCGGTGAACGACGCCGTCCCGCTCACCGACTGCAGCAGGACGCGCACGGTGCGCGGCTCCTTCAGCACGCCGATCTCGGTGTCGGTGTAGTAGTGCCCGAGGATCCTCCGGTAGTCCCAGCCGTGCGACGCGTAGCCCATCGCGCCGTACTGGCTCATCCCGACGCCGTGGCCGAAGCCGGCGCCCCGGATCGTGAAGCGCTTGGCCGCATCGGCAGGGGCGGCGACGCAGGCTGCGACGGCGAGGGCCGCCAGGATGCTGAAGTTCCGAGTCATCGTGGGCCGGGAAACGTCCCTAAGGTAGCCGGACACTGGATCGTGCCGGAAGTTGCGGGGAAGAAAGGGATCAGTGGCGGAGCGTAAGGCGTCGGACCTGTTCGTGGAGTGCCTGGAGGCCGAGGGGGTCAAGCACGTATTCGGCATCCCGGGCGAGGAGACGTTGGACCTCAACGCGTCGCTCGAGGACTCGTCGATCACGTTCGTCCCCGTCCGGCATGAGCAGGGTGGGGCGTACATGGCCGACATGTACGGGCGGCTGACACGCCGCGCCGGCGTCTGCCTCGGCACGCTCGGGCCGGGCGCGACGAACCTGATCACCGGCGTCGCCGACGCGTTCCTGGACCGCTCGCCGCTCGTCGCGCTCACCGGCCAGGCCGACCTCGAGCGCATGCACAAGGAGTCCCACCAGCACATCGACGTCGTCTCGATGTTCCGGCCGGTGACGAAGTGGAACGTCCGGCTGTACTCCTCGCGCGTGATCCCCGAGGTCGTGCGCAAGGCGTTCAAGGTCGCCCAGGCGCAGAAGCCCGGGCCGACGCACATCGAGCTGCCCGAGGACGTGATGGCGGAGCTGGTCGACGCGGAGCCGCTCCCGTCGCGGGTGCGCATCCGGCGGCCGGAGCCGAGCGGCCGCGAGCTGCTCGAGGCCGCCGCGGTCATCCGCGGGGCGGCGAACCCGGTCGTGCTCGCCGGCAACGGCGTCGCGCGCGTCGGGGCCGCGGCCGCGCTGCGGGAGTTCGCGCGGGCGACCGGCATCGGCGTCGCGGAGACGTTCATGGGCAAGGGGCTGCTCGACTACGAGGACCCGCGCGCGCTCGGCACCGTCGGCCTGCAGTCGCGCGACTACGGGCTGGCCGGCTTCGACGACGCCGACGTCGTCATCACCGTCGGCTACGACCTCGTCGAGCACGCGCCGAAGAACTGGAACCCGCGGCGCGACAAGCGGATCGTCAGCATCGACACCGCCGCCGCCGAGGTCGACGAGCACTTCATGACCGAGGTCGAGCTCGTCGGCGACATCTACCACATCCTCTCCCGCCTGGCCGAGGAGCTGCGCGACTTGCACGCGGACGCGCCCGCCGTGCGCGCCGGATCGCGCCTGAACGACATCGTGCTCGGCCGCTTCGAGGCGGGCCGGTACGACGACGCGTTCCCGGTGCGGCCGCCGCGTGCGCTGTGGGAGATCCGCCAGGCGCTCGGGCGGGAGGACATGCTGATCTCCGACGTCGGGCTGCACAAGCTGTGGATCGCGCGCATGTTCCCGGCGCACGAGCCCGACACGGTGATGATCGCCAACGGGCTGGCGGGGATGGGCATCGCGCTGCCGACCGCGATCGCCGCGAAGCTCGTGCACCCCGAGCGCCGGGTCGTCACCGTCAACGGCGACGGCGGCTTCCTCATGAACGCGCAGGAGCTGGAGACCGCCGTGCGTCTGCGCACGGCGATCGTCAACGTGGTGTGGGAGAACAACCAGTACGGCTCGATCGTGTGGAAGCAGGAGAAGAAGTTCGGCCGCCACTTCGGCACCGACTTCGCCAACCCCGACTTCGTCCGGCTCGCCGAGTCGTTCGGCATGCCGGCCTGGCGCATCGGGGCGGTCGACGACTTCGGCCCCACGCTGCGCCGCGCGCTCGACCTCGACGTCCCGTCGCTGATCGTGCTGCCGATCGACTACTCGCTGGACGTCGCAATCTCAGAAGAACTCGGAACGGAGACCGTCGCCGCATGACCACCATCACCCCTTCCCACGAGCAGGCCGCCGTCGCGGCGGTGCCCACGCAGTTGTTCATCGGCGGAGCGTGGCGCGACGCCAGCGGAGGCGCGACGCTGCCGATCGAGGACCCCGCGACCGGCGAGTCGTTCACCGAGGTCGCCGACGCGACGCCGGAGGACGCCGTCGCCGCGCTGGATGCGTGCGTCGCCGTGCAGGCCGAGTGGGCGGCGCATCCGCCGCGCGAGCGCGGCGAGATCCTGCGCCGCGCGTTCGAGCAGATCGTGGCGCGGGCCGACGAGCTCGCGCTCGTGATGACGCTCGAGATGGGCAAGCCGATCGCGGAGTCGCGGGCGGAGATCACGTACGCCGCGGAGTTCTTCCGCTGGTTCGCGGAGGAGGCGGTCCGGATCGAGGGGCGCTTCGCGACCGCGCCCAACGGGCAGGGGCGGCTGATCACGATGCGCCAGCCGGTCGGCCCGTGCTACGCGATCACGCCGTGGAACTTCCCGATGGCGATGGGCACGCGCAAGATCGGGCCTGCGGTCGCCGCGGGCTGCACGATGGTGATCAAGCCGGCGCAGCAGACGCCGCTCTCGATGCTCGCGCTCGCGCAGATCCTGCAGGACGCCGGGCTGCCCGCGGGCGTGCTCAACGTGATCACGTCGTCGTCCTCGACCGCGGTCTCGAAGCCGATCATCTCCGACCCGCGGCTGCGCAAGCTGACTTTCACGGGCTCGACCGAGGTCGGCCGCAAGCTGGTCGAGCAGTCCGCCGAGGGGCTCCTGCGCACGT
>DATHJG010000995.1:0-6542 GCA_035489875.1 Solirubrobacteraceae bacterium
GGTCGACGTGTACGTCTGCACCAACATCTCGTGCTCGCTGCGCGGGGCCGACGACATCCACGCGGCGATGCGCGACGCCGCGGGCAACGATCCCTCGTTTCACGTGAAACCGTTCGAGTGCCTCGGCGCGTGCGACATCGCCCCGATGGCGTCCGTCGACGGCGAGTACGTCGGGCCGCTCGTCGAGGACGACTGCCGGCAGATCGTCGAAGACGTGAAGGCCGGCCGGCCGGTGCTCGAGTCCAAGCAGCTGCGGCATCGAAAGACGGCAGGTTTCTAGTGCAGCTCCTCCTCGACAACATCGACCAGCCCGGCCTCAACACGCTCGACGTCTACCGGCGCGAGCGCGGCGGCTACGAGATGCTCGGCAGGGCGCGCGAGCTGGACCCTGCCGACGTGCTGGCCGAGCTGCAGAAGTCCGGCCTGCGCGGCCGCGGCGGGGCGGGCTTCGCGATGGGCACGAAGGCGTCGTTCCTGCCCAAGGGCGACATGGACAAGTACGTGGTCTGCAACGCGGACGAGTCCGAGCCGGGGACGTTCAAGGACCGCGAGCTGATGCAGAAGAACCCGCATCTGTTGATCGAGGGCATCTGCATCGCCGCCCACGCGGTCGGCGCGAACAAGGCGTACATCTTCATCCGCGGCGAGTACGAGCTGCAGGCCAGGATCGTCGAGCAGGCGGTCGAGGAGGCGAAGGCGGCGGGCCTCGTGGCACCGCTCGATCTGTGGGTCCACCGCGGCGCCGGCGCGTACATCTGCGGCGAGGAGACCGCGCTGCTCGACGCGCTCGAGGGCAAGCGCGGCAACCCGCGCCTGAAGCCGCCGTTCCCGGCCGTGCAGGGGCTCTACAAGGGCCCGACGCTGATCAACAACGTCGAGACGCTGATGAACGCCCCGATCATCCTGCGGATGGGCGGGGAGGAATACGCCAAGCTCGGCGTCGAGCGGTCCACCGGCACGAAGGTCGTCTCCGTGTCGGGCTGCGTCACGCGCCCCGGCAACTACGAGATCGTGCTCGGCACGCCGACGCGCGAGATCATCTACGACCTCGCGGGCGGCCCGGACGGCGGCAAGGCGATCAAGTGCTTCTTCCCCGGCGGCTCGAGCGCGCCCGTGCTCCCCGGGACCGACGAGTACCTCGACCTCCCCTACGACTTCGACTCGATGGCCAAGGCCGGCTCGATGCTCGGCTCCGGCGCGATCATCGTGGCCGACGAGGACGTCTCGATCGTCCAGCTCGCGCTCAAGACGGCGAAGTTCTACCGCCACGAGTCCTGCGGCAAGTGCACCCCGTGCCGCGAGGGCACGAACTGGACCGTGAAGATGCTCGAGCGGATCGACAACGGCGAGGCGACGCCGATGGACCTCGACATCATGGCCTCGATCTGCGACCAGATCATCGGCAACTGCCTGTGCGTGCTGGGCGACGCGATGGCGCTGCCGATCGCCTCGATGATCAAGCACTTCCGCGAGGAGTTCGAGGCGCACATCGAGGAGGCGCGCGAGCGCAACGGCCTCGGCGCGGCCAACCCGCAGTTCAACCAGGACGAGCACGCCGGGCAGACGCCGGCGCTGACGTAGATGCCGCGGCCGGCGACCAACTTCATCACGTTCACGATCGACGGCCGCGAGGTCTCCGCGCCGGAGAACGCGATGCTCGTCGACGCCGCCAAGTACGGCGACGTCGAGATCCCCGTCTTCTGCTACGAGCCCAAGCTCGGCCAGCCGGTCGGGGCCTGCCGCATGTGCCTGGTCGAGATCGAGGGCATCCCGAAGCTCCAGACCGGCTGCTCCACGCCGGTCAAGGACGGCATGGTCGTGCACACCCAGACCGAGCGCGTGCACGAGGCCCAGCGCGCGGTGGTCGAGTTCCTGCTCATCAACCACCCGCTCGACTGCCCCGTCTGCGACAAGGGCGGCGAGTGCCCGCTGCAGGACATCACGTTCGGCTGGGGCGCCGGCACGTCGCGCTTCATCGAGCCCAAGCGCCACTTCCGCAAGCCGCTCGAGCTGTCGCCGCTGATCGCGATCGACCGCGAGCGCTGCATCCTCTGCTACCGCTGCGTGCGCTTCTCGCAGGAGATCAGCGAGGACTACCAGCTCATCCTGTCCGAGCGCGGCGCGCACAGCTACGTCGGCACGTTCGACGGGCACCCGTACGTCGCGCCGTTCAGCGGCAACATCGTCGAGCTGTGCCCGGTCGGCGCGCTCACGTCGACCGCGTACCGCTTCCGCGCGCGCCCATGGGACATCGAGGGCGCGGGGACGATCTGCACGTACTGCCCGTCGCAGTGCAACGTCGAGCTGACCGTCCGCGACGACCGCGTGATGCGCGTGCTCGCGCGCGACCACGACGAGGTCGACGACGGCTGGCTGTGCGACAAGGGTCGCTTCGCCTACCAGTCCACGCACGTCGACGAGCGGATCACCCAGCCGCTCGTGCGCGAGGGCGACCAGCTCATGCCGGCCTCGTGGGAGAAGGCGCTCGGCGCGGCCGCGAGCGCGCTCAAGAGGGCCGGTCCGAAGGCGGCCGCGCTGGCCGGTGGCGACACGACCAACGAGGAGGCGTTCCTCCTCCAGCGCCTGTTCCGCGCGGGACTCGGCTCCGGCCGGCTGTCCGGCAGCCCCGCCCGCGCGCTCTCGCCCGAGCTCTCGCGCGCGCTCGCCGACCCCGCGCTGCAGGCGAGCGTCCCCGATCTCGAGTTCGCCCACGCCGTGCTGGTGCTCGACTGCGACCCGGTCGACGACGCGCCGATCCTCGACCTGCGCGTCCGCAAGGGCGTGCGCCGCCACGGCGTGAAGCTGGCCGTCGCGAGCGCCCGCCCCGGCGCGCTGGACCCCAACGCCGAGACCGTGGTGCGCTACGCGCCCGGCGCCGGCGAGGCGCTGCTGGTCGGCCTGGACGCGGCACTCGGCGGCGACGAGGGCAACCTCGGCGGCGCGGCGACCGCCGCGGGCTCCGACGCCTCCACGGTGCGCGACCTCGCCAAGTGGCTGTCGGCTGCCGGCGACGACATCGTGATCCTGTACGGCGAGCGGCTGCTGAGCGGCCCGCGCGGCGCCGCGGCCGCGCAGGCGCTGCTCAACCTCGCGGCGCGGCTCGGCCTGCGCGCCCACGCGGGCGCGGGCCTGCTCGAGATCCCCTCGGCGACGAACGGCCGCGGCATCCGCGAGGCCGGGTTCGCCACCGCGCACGGGCCGGGCTACACGCCGGCGCCCGCCGCCGACACCGACGGCGATCCCTCGGTGCTCTACCTGCTGCACGCCGACCCGGCGCAGCTCGAGCACGACCGCGCCGCGTGGGAGGCCCGGCTCGCGAGCGCGACGACCGTGATCGTCCACGCGTCGACGCTCAGCGGCCCGCTCGCCGAGCACGCCGACGTCGTCTTCCCCGCCGAGGCCTACGCGGAGAAGGAGGGCACGATCGTGCATCCCGACGGCCGCGTCCAGCGCCTGCGCGTCGCGATCGGCCGGCCGGGCGGGTCGCGCGGCACGGGCGTGCGCCCGGGCTGGCAGGTGATCGACGCGATCGCCGAGCTCGTCGGCCACGACTTCGCCGTGCACGCCGGCCCGATGGCCTCCCAGCTGCTCTTCGACAGCGTCCCGTTCTACACCGGGCTGACGCTCGACGCGATCGGCGGCCGCGGCGTGCGCTGGCCGGTCACCGCAGCCGCGACCGCGCTGGAGACCAGGCCCTGGGAGCTCGCTCCGCTCACCGTGCCGCCGCTCACCGGCGCGGCCGAGAACGGCACCCTGCGCCTCGGCACGTGGCGCCCGCTGTGGGCGGCGCCCGAGGTCGACCTCTCGCCCGCGCTGCACTTCATGCGGCCGCGGCAGGTCGTCGAGCTCTCGCCGGTCGACGCCGGCCGGATCGGGGTGCGCGACGGCGACCAGGTCGAGGTCGGCGGCAACGGCACGCGCGTGCGCGGCGCCGCGCGGCTGCGGGCCGCCGTCCCCGGCGGCTCGGTGTTCCTCGTCGAGGGCACGCACGAGCAGCCCGCGAACGTGCTGACCGAGCCGCTCGTCGCAGTTCGGCGCGTCGGCGCCGAGGACGGTGGCGCGTGACCGGCGTCCTCGCCACGGTCGGCTACTACGAGTCCTGGTGGATCCAGCTCCTCAAGGCGCTGGTGATCTTCATCGTGATCTTCCAGCTCGTGCCGGTCGTGCTGCTGGCCGAGCGCAAGGTGCTCGGCCGCTTCCAGCACCGCTACGGGCCCAACCGCGTCGGCCCCTACGGCCTGCTGCAGCCGATGGCCGACATCGGCAAGCTCCTGTTCAAGGAGCAGTTCCGCCCGAACGGCGCGATCGGCTGGATGTTCGCGCTGGCCCCCGCGATCTCGATGTTCACCGCGGTCGCGGTGCTGGCGATCGTGCCGTTCTCCAACACGGTCGACATCTTCGGCACCCAGGTCGGGCTGTACGGGATCGACCCGAGCATCGGCATCCTCTACGCGTTCGCGTTCGGCGGCATCGCGTTCTACGGGCTCGTGCTCGGCGGCTGGGCGTCGGGCGGCAAGTACGCGTTCCTCGGCTCGATGCGCGCCGCCGCGCAGCTGATCTCCTACGAGATCTCCCAGGGCCTCGCGCTGGTCGGCGTGATCATGATGGCCGGCACCTTGTCGCTGACGGAGATCGTCGGCTACCAGGAGGACCACCTGTGGATGATCGTCCCGCAGTTCGTCGGGTTCATCGTGTTCTTCGTCGCCGGCTTCGCCGAGACCAACCGTCCGCCGTTCGACCTGCCGGAGGCCGACGCCGAGCTCGTCCAGGGCTACAGCACCGAGTACGGCGGCGGGCGCTTCGCCGCGTTCTACGCGGCGGAGTACCTGAACATCATCGTCGTCTCGGCGATCACCACGACGGTGTTCCTCGGCGGCTGGAACATCCCGTTCTGGAACCCGCCGACGTGGATCGACCCGATCGTGGTGATCGTCAAGACGCTCGCGCTCGTCTTCGTCTTCTTCTGGGTGCGCGCCACGCTGCCGCGGCTGCGCTACGACCAGCTCATGTCGCTCGGCTGGAAGGTCTTCCTCCCGCTCGCGACGGTCAACGCCCTTGTCACAGCGATCCTGGTGGTGGTCACGTAGTGGTCCCCCTCGCAACATCGAACGCGGGCCCTGCGTCCTCGCCTGGCGGCGCCGCCGCCTCGCCAGTCCACGCCCGACGTCACGAGGAGAACCACTGATGCCCTATGACCCCGGTCCCGACGTCATCCAGGTGGTGCGCGCGCCCAAGGGCGGGCCCGTCCGCGGCACGTACCGGGCCTTCGGCGAGACCCTGCGCGGGCTGCGCACGACGCTCGGCCGCTGGGTCGAGGGCCCGCACACGATGCAGTACCCCGAGGAGAAGACGCCCGTCTACCCGCGCTTCCGCGGGCGCCACAAGCTCCATCGCTTCGAGGACACCGGGCTGGAGAAGTGCGTCGGTTGCTCGCTCTGCGCGGCCGCGTGCCCGGCCGACTGCATCCGCGTCGTCGCCGCGGAGAACACGCCGGAGAACCGCGTGAGCGCCGGCGAGCGCTACGCCGCGGTGTACGAGATCAACCTCTCGCGCTGCATCTTCTGCGGCTACTGCGAGGTCGCGTGTCCGTTCGACGCGATCACGATGGGCCACGACTACGAGATGTCCGACTACAACCGCTCCGACCTCATCTTCACCAAGGAGATGCTGCTGGCGGAGCCGCTCGAGCGCACGCCGCTGCGCTCGGCGGGCGAGTAGCCTCCGCGCGCGCATGGCCGAGGTCTTCTTCTTCCTGGCTGCGATCGGTGCGCTTGCGGGCGCGATCGGCGTCGTGGCGCTGCACAACCCGTTCTACTCGGTGCTCGCGCTCGTCTGCCACCTGCTGTCGCTCGCCGCGCTGTTCCTGCTGCTGCGCGCGGAGTTCCTCGCCGCCGCGCAGGTGATCGTGTACGTCGGGGCGGTGATGGTGCTGTACCTGTTCGTGGTCGCCTACGTCGGCGGGACCGCGGACCCGATCGCCACGGCGGGGCGTCCGGGCCTGCGCTGGGCGAGCGCGCTGTTCGCCGGCGCGCTGTTCGTGGAGCTGTCGATCGCGGTGCTCGGCACCGGGCTGACCGCGCTGAGCGAGGAGGGCTCCGGCTGGTTCCCGGCCTACGGGACGCCGGCGGAGATCGGGCGCCTCCTGCTGACCGACTTCCTGCTCGCGTTCGAGGTCGCCTCGATCCTGCTGCTCGTCGCCGCCGTCGGCGCCGTGATCCTCGCGCGCCGCCGCACCGGCCTGGAGGACCCGCGCGAGATCTCGGTCGGCGACCTGATGCGCAGCGGCAGCCGCGACCACCTGACCGGCGGCGAGGCCGGCACGATCATCGAGGTGGAAGGACCTCCCGGGCGATGAGCATCGAGTGGTACCTCGTCGTGTCCGCGCTGGTGTTCTCCATCGGCGCCGGCGGCATCCTGATCCGGCGCAACCCGCTGGTGATCCTGCTCTGCCTCGAGCTCATGCTCAACGCCGGCAACCTCGCGCTGGTCGCCTTCGCGCGCGCGCACGGCAACCAGGACGGCCAGATCTTCGCGCTGATCGT
>DATHJG010000996.1:0-6994 GCA_035489875.1 Solirubrobacteraceae bacterium
GGGTCGCCGAAGCCGGAGCTCGCGAACAGCTCGCCCAGGTGCCGCGCGGTTCGTTCGCGGCCCCCCGTCATGGCAAGCATCATGACGTCGAGGCTCTGACCGCCCGGATCGGCCCCGCGTTCGGGCAGGACGGTCTCGATCACGAGGAGCGTCGCGCCGGCTCCGGCGGCGGCCCGGACCGCGCCCAGGATCGCAAGGGCCTCGGCGTCGGGCCAGTCATGGATCACCTCCATCAGCACGTAGGCATCCGCGGCGGGCAGCGGATCGACGAAGAAGTCGCCGGCCTGCGGCGTCAGGCGATCGTGCGCGAACTCCAGCGCTCCGATCACCTGGGGCCGGTCGAAGAGCACGCCGCGGGCCGCGGGCGCCGCATCGAGGATCGCCCGCAGGAGGTGACCGCGGCCGCCGCCGATGTCGGCGATGGTCGCGAAGCGGCTGAAGTCGTACGCGTCGAGGACCGCGGCGATGTCCACCGCCGCCTTCGCCGTCATGCCGTGGCCGAACGCCTCCGCCTCGTCGGGGTGGTCTTGCAGATAGGCCCACACGCCACGCGGCTCGACGGTCTCGACGGCGGGCGACCCGGTCCGGAGGGAATGCTCGAGCCGCGCGAACGTCGCCGTGTAGACGGGAAGCCCCATCATCGCCACGCCGGCGCGCATCGACGTCGGATGATCGCTGCGGAGCAGGCGCGACGCCGGCGTGTGGCGGAACCCGCCGCCGTCTGCTTCGAAGATGCCGTGCGCGGCCATCAGGCGCAGCACGCGGCCGAGCGCGTCGGCGTCGGCGCCGCAGCGCGACGCGAGCTCGGGCGCCGGGACCGGATCGTCCCCGATCGCGTCGGCGACTCCGAGCGCGGCGACGACATGCAGGCAGCGCGAGGCGACGAACGCGTTCGCCAGCGTCCAGACGGCCTCGTGCGGTCGCTGCGGGACCATGAGCCCTCTCAGCTTCGACCGCCGGGACGGCGCCTCCGGCTGTCCCAGGGGCCGGTCTGAGCTGACCCGGGGCCTGCGCTCAGGCGTACACGGGAAGGCCGCCGGACTCGACGATCCCCGTGATCTCCTCCGAGGCGCGCTCGAACTCCTCGTCGGAGAGGACCGGCGTGCCCTCGAACGGGAGGTCGCGGGTGATCTCGAGCCACGAGCGGCAGCCGCCGTGGTCGTCGCGCACCTTCACGGTGACCGGGCGCGGGATCCGGTACGTGCGCAGCAGCAGCACGTGCAGCGGGTGGCGGCGCTTCCACGAGAGCCGCTTCTCCGCGTAATCGGGCGTCCAGACGTAGAACGGGGAGAGGGCGTCGACCGCGCGGCGGTCGGTCACCGTCCAGGCGCCGGCCACCTCGGCCCACGCGCGGATCCGCACGCGGTCGGGCTGCGCGATGCCGCCGTCGATCGTGAGCGCATGGGCGGGCGGCTCGCCGTCCGCCCAGACGCCTTCCTCGAGCGCCCGGCGCAGCTCGGGCTGATGCGACTCGCGCACCAGGTCCCGCCGCTGATGGTCGAACGTGGGGTAGAGGAAGAAGCGGTCGTGATCGAGCGAGAAGTGCTTGTTGGGCTCACGGATGCCCCCCTTGCGGAGGGTGACGAGCTGCTCGCCCTCGGCAAGCGCGCGCACGGTGACTGCCCATTCCTTGAAAGCGATCGGCATAGGGGAAGTGGTCGTGAAGAGAGGGACCTGACGTACCTTCGATTCCCCGGTCCGCAAACCTGCGTGTCATGCCGCGCCGCCGTGGCGGCGCCCATGCGCCGGGGGGATCGTCACATACTATGCACAAACTTCCGGGATCCCATAATGCGCCTGCAAATCGCGCGCTTTTGCTGACATACAAGCTCGCTCAGAGGCGGACGCCGGCGAGCCCCTCGACGGCCTCGAGCACGGCCGCGAAGTCCTCGTCGGCGAGCCCCCGGCCCATGGCCGCGTTGTAGAGCTCGCGCGCGACGGCCGCGGACGGGAACGGGGCGCCGGCGGCGGCGCTCTCCTCGAGGCAGATCCGGACGTCCTTGAGCATGTGCTCGAGCCGGAACAGCGGCGTGTAGTCGTGCGCGAGCATCGGCTTGGCCTTGAGCGTGACCATCGTCGACGCCGACGAGCTGGCGCCGAGCACGGCGACGAGCGCCTCCAGGTCGACGCCGGTGGCCTTGCCGACCACGAGCGCCTGGGCGAGCGTCGCGGCGTTGGTGGCGGAGACGGCGTTCGAGATGACCTTGACGGTCTGCCCGTGGCCGAGCGGGCCGACGTGCAGGATCGTCTCGCCCATCGCGTCGAAGAACGGCCTGGCGCGGTCGAAGTCGTCCGCCGAGCCGCCGGCCATGATCGTCAGCGTGCCGGTCTCCGCCTTGGGCGAGGAGCCGGACACGGGCGCGTCGACGAACGCCATCCCGCGCTCGGCCAGCGCGGCGCCGATGCGCCGCGCGTCCGCGGGCGCGATCGTCGAGCAGTCGACGAACAGCGTGCCGGGGGCTGCGCCGTGCACCGCGCCGTCCTCGCCCAGCACGACCTCCTCGACCTGGGCGCCGTCGACGACCATCGTGATCACCGCCGCCGCGCCGTCCGCCGCGGCGCGCGGCGTGTCCGCGACGCGCCCGCCGTGCTCCGCGACCCACGCCTCGGCCTTCGCGCGGGTGCGGTTGTAGACCGCGACCGGGTGCCCGGCGCGCGCGAGCGACGCGGCCATCCGCGAGCCCATGATCCCCAGTCCGACGAAGCCCACGGGCTCAGCCAAATCCGCCACCTCCAGGCGTCTCTATCCGCAGTCGTTGACCGGGCCGGAGGCTACCGCTCGCCTTCGGCGGGAGCTCCTCGCCGTCGAGCAGGTTGCGGCCGGGGGCGCCCGGCGCGCCGCCCTCGGCCGGCGCCCACCGCCCGATCGAGGTGATCGCGCCGGAGGGCTGCCTGCTCAACGCCCGCTACCCCGCCGCCGTCGTCGCCGGCAACGTCGAGACCTCGAGCCGGGTCGCCGACCTCGTGATCGCCGCCCTGGGGGGCGCCCGCCCCGTCCCCGCCCAGGGCCAGGGGACGATGAACAACCTCACTCTCGCCAACGACGGCTTCACCTACTACGAGACGCTCGGCGGCGGCCAGGGCGCCTGCCCCGACGCCGACGGGCCGAGCGCGATCCACGTTGCAATGTCGAACACGCTCAACACCCCGGTCGAGGCGCTCGAAACCGAGTTCCCGCTGCGCGTCCGCGAACTCTCGGTGCGGCGCGGCAGCGGCGGCGCCGGCGCCCACTCCGGCGGCGAGGGGATCGCCCGCGAGGGCGAGGCGCTGGCGCCGATGTCCTTCTCGCTGATCACCGAGCGCCGCCGCCACGCACCGCGCGGCCGCGACGGCGGCGACGACGGCGAGATCGGCCGCAACCTGCTCGACGGCGAGCCGCTGCCGAGCAAGGCGGGCGGCGAGCTGGCGCCCGGCCAGCGGCTGCGGATCGAGACTCCCGGGGGCGGCGGACACGGCCGGCCGGCCACCTGAGCCCTGCTCGCCCCGGCAGTCGCGCACCTGAGACTCAGTCACAGCCTCGCGCCCCATACACAGAAACGTGAAAGCGTCACATTTCCAGCGATTCCGCGCTCCAATGCCAATCTTCCTTCGAAATTTATTTTGAGATTCGTGAGCCCTCGTCTAGAATCCGCGACCTCGGCGAGGCGGACGGCCCATCCGGGCCGGTGTTGAGCACGGCCTCGCTCCACTTTTCAAACAACCTCCACCAGGTACTGACGACAAATGCCGATCGCTTTAAAGGAATGGGCCGTAACGGTCCGCGCCCTCGCTGAGGGCGAGCAGCTATTGACCCTGCGCAAGGGCGGAATCCGCGAGGAGAACAAGCACTTCGAGGTCGAGCACGAGCGCTTCTTCCTCTACCCGACGTTCGACCACCAGCGCAACGACCTCGTCCGCGAATCCCACCATCCGGAGCTCCGCCGTGCCCTCGAGGAGGGCGTCTGGCCGGACGAGGAGCCGCCGCCGAAAGCGCTGATCCAGGATGGCGGCATCGCGCAGCCGGACCGGGTCCGCCTGCGCGCCTGGGCGGAGGTCACCGATCACATCACGATCGACGACCGCCGCACCCTCGACGGCCTCTCGCCGTACTACATCTGGACTCCGGATTACGCCGAGAAGCGGCTCGCCTGGAAGCGCCGTCACCCCCTGCACATCATGCTGCTGCGGGTCCATCGCATCCCCCGCCCGGTCACCGTGCGGGTCCGCGACGAGTACCACGGCTGCCGCTCCTGGGTCGAGATCGACCGCGACCTGCCCTTCGAGGGCACGTCGGTGATGGCCGACGAAGAGTTCGACCGCGCACGTTCCGAGATCATGGGACTGTGCGAGACGCGGGAACCGGCGCTCGTCTGACCGGCGCATCGAGCGAGCGTCAGCGAGCGGTGCGAGCGCGAAGCGCGAGTTCCTCGCTCGGTCACGTGCAGAGCACGCTCCCTCGTTCGTCCTTGACCTGCTTGGTCAGCCGAGCGCGGGGCTAACCTCTTTCGGTGGCCTGGGTAGAGACGGAGTCGCTGAGCTTCACCGCGCGGCACGACTCCGCAGACGCCGCTTTCGCCGAGCAGACGCTCGACCGGATGGAGACGCTGCGGCTGCGGCTCGAAGACCGCTTCGAGCAGGTGCCGGGCGAGGTCACGGTCGTCGTCCACACCAACCCGCTCTGGCTCACCGCGGCGCACCCGTTCCTGCCGGCGGCGCGCTGGTCGGCGGCGCCGGCCGGGCGCCGCTACCTCGCCGGCTGGGCGATGGCGACCGAGATCCACGTCCTCAACGACACCCACATGGAACGCCGCGCCGCCGGCGACGACTCGCTGGAAGCGCTGCGCGGCACCGCCGAGCGGCTCTACGCCCAGCTCGTGATCGCCGCCAACAACACCGCCCTGCCACCGGCCTGGACCCCGGGCCGTTTCTACCGCTACCTGCGCTGGGCCTGGCTGGTCGAAGGCGGCGCCCAGTACTTCGCCCGCCAGGTCGGCCTCTACCGCGCCGCGGTGATCCGCCGCCTGCGCGCGAGCTCCCGGCCCTCCTTCCCGCCCTCGCGCCGGGACGCGGTGATCCTCGGCGGCACGATCTTCGACCTGCTCGAGAACGAGCGCGGCCCCGAGGCCTGCGAGCGCCTCGTCGACGGCCTCCTCCCCGGCGGCCCCGCGGTGACGCTCGAAGACGCCTTCGACGCCCGCTTCCGCGACATCGAGGACGCTTGGCGCGATCACCTGCGCGGCATCACCCGGGCCGGCGACGGCGGCCTGATCCGCTGAGCCGTCGGCTCAGTCGTCCTCGTGTTCGTCGCCTTCGGCCGGCGTCGCCGCCAGCACGGCGGTGGCGTCGTCGGCCTGCTCGGTGCGAACCATCACGTCCTGCGGTCCGCCCATGGAACCTCGCGCCAGCATTCCGAAGGCGAGCTCCATGCCGTCTACTTTCGTCGTGCTCGACTGCAGGAAAGCGGGGATCCCCGCACCCTCCAGCACCCCCTTGATCATCGCCCCCTCGATCGCGTCGCGGGCGAACGCGACCTTCGTCAGTCCCTCACCCACGACGCCCTTCCCCGCCCCGAGCCTCAGCTGATTTCGTAGAGGACCCAGATCAGGGCGATCGCGCCGATCGCGGCGATCCCGACCCAGATCGCGAGCCGCTGCGGCGAGGGGCCGGCGGTTTCGCCGCGGGCCAGGCGGCGTTCCTGCTCGAGCTCGGTCCGCTCTTCCCCCTCGTCCTCGCCGGCGACCATCGTCTCGGCGAGGATCCGCTTCGCCTCCTCCTCGTTGTGGGCGTTGACCCAGACGTCGTGGGGGCCGGCGGCGAGGAAGTCGGGGTTGTCGAAGCCGCCGCTGCGTTTGAGCACGCTCGGCACTCCCGACTCGCGCAGCAGCGCCTGCAGCAGTTCGCCTTCGGGCTGGTTGCGGGCAAACGCGACCTTGACCAGCTTGCCGCCGCCCCCGCCGCCCCCGCCGCCGCCCTCGTCGCGGGAGCCGCCGTCGTCCTGGCCGGAGCCGTGGGCGCCGCGGCTGTGGCCGCTTTTATGTGACGTCGAGCTCGGCATCGGCGATCTGCAGGTCGGCCAGGGTGAACGCCTTGACGTCGGGCGACGCGGGATCGGCGAGCGAAACGATCACATAGATCTGTTCGGGCCAGCTCTGCGCTTGGTTCACATCGGTCTGCGACGGATACGCGGCGCTTTTCGTATGGGAGTGGTAGATCGCGAGCAGTTCGCCGCCGTCGGCTTCGATCTCCTTCAGCGCGTCGAACTGCCCCTGAGGGTCCATCTCGTAGCGCAGCGGGCTGGCGGCGGCGTTCTCCACTCGGACCACCCTATCCGCCTCCCCGTTGCGTCCACCGATCATTCCGCAGCACTCGTTCGGCACGTCCTCGCGCGCATGCGCGACCATCTCGTCCACCAGCCCCCGCGAGATCTTCACGCCGGCGAGGCTAGCGGAGCGGTGCCGCTCACCACCAGACGGTCGAGTCGAGGTTCTCGATCTCCTCGAGCGGCTTCGTGTAGACGCCGGAGGAGAGGTACTTCCAGCCGTCGTCGGGGATCAGAAAGACGACGTTGCCGGACTCGAGCTCGCCGGCGATGCGGACGGCGATCGCGGCGATCGCGCCCGAGGAGACGCCGGCGAAGATGCCCTCGTCGTCGAGCAGGCGCTTGGTCCAGATGATCGCGTCGCGGTTGGAGACCATGATCTTGCGGTCGAGCAGGGAGAGGTCGATGATCGGCGGGATGAAGCCGTCGTCGAGGGAGCGGAGGCCCTGGACCAGCTCGCCCTGCATCGGCTCGGCGGCGACGATCAGCGTCTGCGGATTGGCCTCCTTGAGGCGGCGGCCGTTGCCCATCAGGGTGCCGCCGGTGCCGAGGCCGCCGACGAAGGCGGCGACCGAGTCGAGCTCTTCGAGGATCTCCGGCGCGGTGCCGTTGTAGTGGGCGAGCGGGTTGGCCTCGTTGCCGTATTGGTAGGGCATGAAGAAGCCGGGCTGCTCGGCCAGCTCGAGCGCCACCTCG
>DATHJG010000997.1:0-6554 GCA_035489875.1 Solirubrobacteraceae bacterium
CGCCAGGGGACGGCGCTCGGGCGCTCGGGGCGGGTGCACATCTCGCGCGACGGCGACGGGGAGATCTGGGTCGGGGGCGGCACGGTGACGTGCATCGCCGGCGAGGTCGCGCTGTAGCGCGGGCTGAGCGCCCGTTTCAGAAGTCCCGCACGCCGGATACCGGCCCACGGTCTCTCTGAGACGGACTCCTAGACTGGACGGCGTGAGCTTCCATCGCCACGTCGAGGGCCCGGGCCCCGTCCGCGCGGACCCGATCGTCCGGCCCGCGGACCTCCCGCGCGTATGGCGTCTCGGCACCGGGACGCTCGCCTGCCCGCAGTGCGACGCGCCGGTCGCGCTCGCGACCGGCGGCGCGTCGCCGGGCGACCGGCTCGCCTGCCCGTTCTGCCACCACGGCGGCGTGGTACGCGACTTCCTCTCGCTCGCGGGCCCGTCGCGGCCGGCGCGCGTGGCGGTGCACGTGCGCCTGCGCGCGCTTGACTTCAAGCGCGCTTGAGGTCCGGTTCGGACGGGAGTGGGGTCCCGGCGAACGTCAACGGCTGGCAGTGAGGGGAGCGGGTTCGGGCGGGAGCGCGGAGCCGGCGAACGTCAACGGCTGGCAGTGAGGGGAGCGGGTTCGGGCGGGAGCGACCAAAACGTCGAGATCGGGCGGGATATGAGGATCGGCTCGACGTTCTGGGCGCTATGGCCGCCAAAACGTCGAGCGGGCTCGTGATTGGGTGCCGATCTCGACGTTTTGGTCGTGATCCGGCCGAGAACGTCGAGCGAACCGCCGGCTCACCGCACGTCTCGACGTTCTCGTCGAATGGCGACGAGAACGTCGAGCGACCCGCCGAGGCGCGCCCGATCTCGACGTTTTCGTCCCGCCGCCCCAACCGAACCCTCCCCCTCACTGCCCGCCGTTGACGTACACCAACGCCCGTATCCAAAGACCAACCGCGCTCCGCTCCCTAGCGGACCCGACATAGTGCTGGGATGGACGACTCCCGACCGCTGATCGAGGACCGCTCGCATGACCACGCCGCCGACGTCGCCGCGATCGAGCGGGTGATCGCGGACGTCGAGGCCGGGTTCAACGCGAACGACCCCGACCTGTCCGTCGAGCATTTCGCCCGCAACGCGTCGGCCGTGAGCGTCGGCGGGGTGCAGGTGTCCGGCCTCGATGCGCTGCTCGAGGCGAACCGCACGGGCCTCGCCGGACCGCTGCGCGAGCAGTACGCGCGCTACGAGCTGGCCGACGTCACGTTCCTGCGGCCGGACGTCGCCGTGGCGCACAAGCGCGCGTGGGCGACGGCGGCGAACGGCGAGCCGATCGACGTCGGGCACGCGATGATCGCGCTCTACGTGCTCGTGCGCGAGGACGGGCGCTGGTGGATCGCCGCGCGCCAGAACACGCTGGTCGGCTGACGCGAGCACCGACGCTTCTGGAACCATCGGCGACGTGGATGCCGATCAGGTGCTCGCGTTCCGGCTGGCCCGCTCGGGGTTGACCGTTCGGGATGCTCGCGGTCTGGTCGAGGCGGCGGCATGCCCGGCCTCGGACTTCACCCGCGACGCGGCGCTGCTGGCGCTGGCGGCGCGGGCCGAGGGCGTGTCCCGAGCCGCGTACGAGCACGCGGTCGACGCGGGCGAGCTCGTCGTCGCCCATATCGTCCGGGGGGCGATCCACGCGCTCGCGCCCGGGGACCTCGCGCTCTACGGGCGTGCGTTGATCGCGCGCGACGACGGCGAGCTCGGCGTCCAGCTCGGCCGGCAGGTCCAGCGGCTGGCCGCCGAGCACGGGTTCGCCCCGAGCGCGGCGCTCGAGGAGGTGGCGACGGCCACGGGCGATGCGTTGGCGGACGGCCGCGCGCTCGACAAGAACGAGTTGCACGAGGAGCTGAGAGGGCGCGTCCGCGGGGATCTGATGCCCTGGTGCCGGGGTTGTCAGAGCCACCACGTCGCTCCGATGCTGTGGCGCTACGCCACGGTCAAGGCGGGCGTTCGGCTGGACGCCGAGCGCCGCTACAGGCGGGGCGAGCCGGGTCGGACTCCCGCCGCGAGCGAGGCCGTTCGCCGCTTCCTGGGGTTCTACGGACCGGCCGGGCCGGGCGACTTCGCCGAGTGGGCGGGGCTCGCCAAGCCCCACGCCCAGCGCCTGTGGGACGCGACGGCGGACGAGCTCGCCGAGGTGCAGGTCGGCAAGCGCGCGGGATGGCTGCTGCGCGAGGACGTGGGTACGCTCGAGTCGCCGCCCGCCGCGACGGGCATCCGCTTGCTCCCGCCGGGCGACCCCTATCTCCAGAAGCCCAACCGGCGGCTGCTCGCCCCGGACCCCGAGCTGCGCAAGCGGCTCTTCCGGCCCGTGGCGAGCCCGGGAGCGGTGCTGCGCGACGGTCGCTTGACCGGCCTGTGGCGCGTCAAGGCGAAGGGACGCAAGGCGGAGCTCACCGTCGAGACGGTCGGCCGCCTCACGCGCGCGGACCTCGAGGACGAGGCCCAGCGCGTGGCGCACCTGCGCGGAGCCGCCGAAGCCGCGCTCGTCCTCGCCTGACCGCCCGAAGGGACCGGGCCACCCTGCCGCCCTCTCGTGACGGCGTACATCGCCGGTCAGCTTCGGCGCGATCGTGTCCCGCGCCAGCGCCGGACGGTACGTTCCACGCATGGCCGAGTCCGACGTCGTGGTCGTGGGGTCGCTCAACCAGGACATCACCGTCGGCGTCGACCGCCGCCCGGACGGTGGCGAGACCGTGCTCGGCCGCTGGGTCGCGACGGCGTCCGGCGGCAAGGGCGCCAACCAGGCGGTCGCCGTCGCGCGGGCGGGCGCGCGCGTGGAGATGATCGGCTGCGTCGGCGCGGACGCGGCGGGCGAGGCGCTGCTGACCGGCTTGCGCGCGGCCGGCGTCGAGACCGCCGGCGTCCGCACGCTCGACGACGCGCCCTCCGGCACCGCGCTGATCGTGGTGGACGCGGCCGGCGAGAACTCGATCGTGGTCGTCCCCGGCGCGAACGCCCGGCTCTCCGCGGCGGACGTCGAGCGCGCGCTCGAGCCCGCGGGACGGGTCGTGCTCGCGCAGCTCGAGGTGCCCGAGGAGGCGGTCGTGGCCGCGACCCGCGCGGTCGGGCGCTTCGTGCTCAACGCCAGCCCCGCTCGGCCGGTCCCTTCCGTGCTCCTCGAGGCCGCCGATCCGCTGATCGTGAACGCCGGCGAGGCCGCGGCGATCACCGGCGCCGACGCTGGCGACGCGGCTGCGCTCACAGCGGCCGCGCTCGCGCTCGGCGTGCGCTCGATCGTCATCACGCTCGGCGGGCGCGGCGCGCGCTGGACCACGCCGGAGTGGAGCATCGAGCGCGCCGCGCCCACCGTCGACGTCGTCGACACGACCGGCGCCGGCGACGCGTTCGCGGGTACGCTCGCGGCCCGGCTGAGCCGCGGAGCCGACCCCGAGACCGCGCTCGCCGCCGCGGTGCAAGCCGGCGCCGAGGCGGTCCGGTGGCACGGCGCGCAGGAGCCGCGGTGATCGCCGCGCGCGGGAGCGGCAGATGAGCGCGGCGGGCCGGCAGGGCGCGCTGCCCGGCGGGGTCGCGGCGTTCGCCGTGTTCGCCGCGTCCGGCGCCGTGCTCGTGCTCGAGATCCTCGGCGTCCGGCTGCTCGCGCCGTACGTGGGGCTCACGCTCGAGACGTACACGACGATCATCGGCGCCGTGCTCGCCGGCATCGCGCTCGGCGCCGCCGCCGGCGGCCGGGCCGCCGACGCGGCCGACCCGCGGCGGCTGCTCGCGCTCCTGCTCGTGGCCGGCGGCCTGCTCGCGCTCGCGACGGTGCCGCTCGTCCGCCTCTGCGGCGAGCTGTTCGAAGGCTCCGGCCAGGCGAGCGCGCTCGCCATCGCGCTGTTCGCCCTGCTCCCGCCGGCCACCGTGCTCAGCGCGGTCACGCCCGTCGTCGTCAAGCTCCAGCTCGGCGACCTCGCCGCCAGCGGCACCGTCGTCGGGCGCCTGTCGGCGTGGGCGACCGCCGGCGCGCTCGCCGGCACGTTCTGCACCGGCTTCGTGCTCGTGCCGCTGCTGCCGGTCCGCGCGACCGTGATCGGGCTCGGCGCGCTGCTCGTCCTCGGCGGCCTGCTGGCGGGCGTCGCGCTCCGTGCGTTCGGCGGCGGAGCGCTGGCCGCCGTCGCCGGCGGCGCGGTGCTGCTCGCCGCCAGCGGCGCGGCCGCGGGCAGCCGCTGCACGACCGAGAGCGCGTACTACTGCGCGCAAGTGGTCGCCGATCCGGCGCGGCCGTCCGGGCGGCTCCTCATCCTCGACGACCAGCGGCACTCCTACGTGGACCTCGCCGACCCCCGGCACCTGGAGTTCGCCTACACGCGCTGGATCGGCGACGCGCTCGACGCGATGCGCCCGGCGGGCGAGCCGCTCGACGCGCTGTTCGTCGGCGGCGGCGGGTTCACGCTCCCGCGCTACCTCGCGGCGACCCGGCAGGGCTCCCGCTCGCGGGTGCTCGAGGTCGACCCGCAGCTCGTCGACCTGGTCCGGGAGGAGCTGGGACTCCGCACCGGCCCGGACCTCTCCGTGCGGACCGGCGACGCCCGCGTGACGCTGCGCGACGAGCCCAGCGCGTCGGCCGACGTCGTGGTCGGCGACGCGTTCGGCAGCCGCACGATCCCCTGGCACCTCGCGACCGCCGAGTTCGTCGCCGACGTCCGGCGCGTGCTGCGCCCCGACGGGCTGTACGTGCTCAACGTGATCGACTACGGCGAGCTGCGCCTGCTGCGCGCCGAGGCGGCGACGCTGCTGCGCGCGTTCGCCGGCGTCGCGCTCGTCGCGGTGCCCGCGGGCGAGCGACCCGGCGGCGGCAACCTCGTGCTGATCGCGTCCGAGCGCGCGCTCCCGCCGGCGGTCGCGCCGAGCTCCCGCGGCGCCCGCACGTACGACCGCGCCGCGCTCACGCGCCTCGTCGCCGGCGCCGACCCGCTCAGCGACGACGACGCGCCCGCCGACCAGCTGATCAGCGCAGAGACGTGAAGTTCCAGTCCCAGGTCGTCGAGTAGCCGTTCTGCACGCCGTGCACGTTCGGCGACGCGACGACCGACTGGTAGTCCCACATGTACGGGATCGCGGGCGCCAGCGCGACGATCTCCTTGTTCACGTCGGCCCATGCCTGCGCGCGGGCGTCCGGCTCGACCGTCTCCTTCGCCTTCTCGATCGCCGCGTTCACGCCCGGATCGTCGAGCTCCGACCAGTTCGTGTTGCTGACGTCGAGGATGTTCTCGCCGCTGAACGTCGGGTCGAGGACGGTCTGCGGATCGAAGAAGTCCTGCGCCCAGCCGTACGACGGGCAGACGTCGACGTCCGAGTCGGGGACCTGGCAGAAGCGGGTCAGCATCGTGTCGCGGGTCACCAACCGCAGCTTCGTCTTGAAGCCCATCTCGTTGAGCTGCCGCTCGGTGATCTGCGCGATCGACTTGTCCGGCTCGGCGTTGTCGGAGACGAGGAGGAGCGTCTCGGAGCCCTCGTACTTGCCCGACGCGAAGCCGGCCTTGCGGAAGTACTCCGCCGACAGCGCGCGGTCGCCCTCGGGCTTGCGCATCCAGTCGAACTCCGGCCAGCCCTCCGGCCCGTTGGACTCCTCGAAGCCCGCCATGCCCGGCGGGATCCAGTGCTGCGCGACCGGTCCGAGCGCCTCGCCGCCGCGCTGCTGGCGGGCCGCGTTGCGGTCGAACCCGGCGATCACCGCCTTGCGCACGTCGAGGTCGTCGAACGGCGGTCGCCCGGTGTCGAGCGAGATCGCGCGCCAGCCGCCGCCGGGGACGACCGACAGCTCCGGCTTGTTGCTCTCCAGGAGCCGCTCGAGCTGGTTCGCCGGCGGCTCGATCTCCCCGGACGCCATGCTCTCGCCGCTCAGGATCCGGCGCGTCGCGATCCCGGTGTCCTCGTTGCCGGACTGGATCTCGATCGCGTCCAGGAACGCGGGGCGGAAGTCGCCGACGTCGGAGTACTGCGGGTTGCGGACCATGCTGATCCGCTGCTGCGGCTGGAAGCCGGTGAGCTTGCCCTGCGCGTCGCTCTCGACCTTGTAGGGGCCCGTGAAGACCGCGTGCTCCTCGCCGTACGTCGACGGCGCCGTCTTGTCGTAGCGCTGCGCGAACTCCTTCGGCACCGGGATCGAGATCGGCATCGCGAGCGCGCCGGCCAGCGCCGCCCCGGTGCCCTTCGTGAGCGTGAAGACGATCGTGGCGTCGTCGGGCGTCTCGATCCCGGGGATCTCCTTGTACGGCCCCGGCTCGGACGGCGCGCCCTCGAGGTCGCTGAAGTACGTGAACACGTAGCCGTTCGACACCGACGCCATGAACGCGCGCTCGATCGCGTACTTCACGTCGGCCGACGTGACCTCGCGGTCGACGGGGTCGGAGAACATCACGCCCTTGCGCAGCTTCACCGTCACCGTCTTGCCGTCAGGGGCGATCTCCGGATCGCTCGCGGCCAGGTCCGCCACCGGCTTGGCCGTGTCGTTGGGGAGGTACGCGTACAGCCCGCGGTGGAGCGCGTTCAGGATCCCGATCGCGTACGTGTAGTAC
>DATHJG010000998.1:0-3518 GCA_035489875.1 Solirubrobacteraceae bacterium
GCCCATTCCGCGACGCTCTCCACCGTGAGCTCGATGGCCTGTGCCGGGATCCCGCGCGTCCGTCCGGCGAACCTGACCCACTCCCGCAGCGCGTCCGGGACGGCGGCGAAGAACTCCTGATCGTGCGCGACCTTGCGCGGCAGCCAGTCCGCCATGAACAGCTCGACGACGACCGGGCTCCAGCGCAATGGCCGACCGTCGACGTAATCGGCACCGAAGTCGATCGCCAACGCTACGACGCCCTCCTCGTACACGGATCCGCGGAAGCGGCTCCCCTCCGGGGAGGCGAGGAACTCCTCCAGCAGACGCTCGCGCTCCTCGGGCTCGACCTCCTCGCGCCCCGGGAGCTCGACGCCCTGCGGCAGCGAGCGCAGCCGAGCGCCCGCCAGCGACCGCAGCTCCCAGTAGCCCTCGCTCACCGGCGCCGCCAGTGTCATATCGGTGAGCTCGAGCCCCTCGCGGATCCGCGCCGCCGCCTCCCCGAGCGAGAGGGCATCCAACCGGACGTCCACCCCGTCGTCCGGCGCAGACGCCAGCACGTCGGCCACCTCGCGCAGCGAGCCGCCCACGAAGATGTCCTTCGCCGATCCCGACAAGTTGTGGTCGACGTAGATACCAAGCGTCTCCAGCGTGCCGTCGGCCAGCTCGAACTCGACCAGCACACTGACGCCGTCGTCGAAGACGTCCTCGCGCAGCAGCCGCGCCTGCACCGGCGTCGCGCTCCCCAGCTCATCCTTCCACGCCGGCGGCTTCGTGCCCCGTTCGCCCAACCGTCGAGCTGCCAGACCAGCCGCCTCACCAACCGGCGCGTCAGCCACCGATGCGAGCGCGCACAGCGCCGCGAACGCCGCCTGATCACCCGCCCGCAGCAGTGCCTGAACCACACCGCCACCGACGAGCTCCACCGGATCGGGTCCTCCGATGGATTGGCCCCGCGTCCACAGGCTCGCGAGATGCGACCCCCACGCCTCGGCCTCAGCTCCGGATGCGATCGTCCGGACCTGTACGCGCGTGAGGCGAACGACTTCGGCGATGAGCCCATCGAGTTCGGGATCACCCATTCCGGCCTCGCCTCGGCGCGGAACCGAACGACTCCCAGCGGTCGAGCGGCTCCCGGCCGTGCTCCTCGACGTCTTCTTGCCCATGTCTCCGACCGTATCGCCGCGACCGGCGCAGATCGGGCGTCTCCCCGCAACCAGCGCCAGAAACCGATCAGGCCCGTACCCTCAGGACGCATCGGCGTCGATCGCCGCGTTGACCGCGCGAGCAAGCTCGCTGGTGAGCGAGAGGGGCATCGGTGTCTCCTTGGTGGTCGGCGGGATCAGGCGGGAACCAGCACGGCGTCATCCGCTCGGAAGGCCAGCGTGATGCGCGCGCCGGGTGCGAGCCCGCGTGCGAGCCGGGGGTCGGTGCGCACGAGGACCTCGCCCACGGTCTCGTGATGGCACAGCAGCCGACTGGTCTCACCGAGGTAGAGGACGTCCACGACCTTGGCCGGCACGAGGACGTCGCCGGGCTCGGGGGTGAGGCGGAACCGGGTCGGGCGCACGGCGACCTGGGCGGCGGTGCTCCGCAGCGGGCCGCTGGTGCGTAGCACCTGCTCCTGGCCGAGCACGCGGACGCGGGCGTGACCGTCTCCTGCATCGGCGGCGTCATCCACCGGGATCAGCGTGCAGGCGCCGAAGAACGTCGCGACGAAGTCGTCGGCCGGGCCCTCGAACAGCTTCTCGGGCGCGCCGACCTGCAGCAGGCTCCCGTCGCGCATGATGCCGATGCGGTCGGAGAGCGTCAGCGCCTCCTCCTGGTCGTGGGTGACGTAGACGACCGTGGCGCCGGACTCGCGATGGATGCGCCGGATCTCCTCCTCCATCTCGAGGCGCAGCGCGCGGTCCAGGGCGCCCAGCGGCTCATCCATGAGCAGGAGCCGCGGATGGAACGCGAGCGCGCGCGCGAGCGCGATGCGCTGCTGCTGGCCACCGGAGAGCTGCTTGGGCGATCGGTCGGCGACGTGCTCGAGGCGCACGAGCGCCAGCGCCTCGCGCACGCGCTCGGCAGCTTGGGCCCGCGACCAGCGCCGCAGCTTGAGCGGGTAGCGGACGTTTTCGGCGACCGTCATGTGCGGGAACAGGGCGTAGTGCTGGAACACCACCCCGATGCCGCGCTCCGCCGGCGAGCGGTCGGAGATGTCGGTCTCGTCGAGCAGCACGGAGCCCGACGTGGGTTGCTCGAACCCGGCCACGATGCGCAGGATCGTGGTCTTGCCCGAGCCGCTGGGGCCCAAGAGGGTCACGAACTCGCCACGGCCGACCGCGAGGCTCACGCCGTCCACGGCGGTGACGGAGCCGAACTTCTTCACGAGGTCGCGCAGATCGAGCGCGATCTCGGGCGCGGAGGGATGCGCAGGAGGCGCCGCGCCGAGGGCCGGCGAGCGGGACGTCACTTGGACCTCCTGAGGAGAACGGAGACGGCGAGCAGCCCGCCCGTGGTGAGCGTCAGGAGCGTCGCGATCGCCATGATCACGGGGTCGACGCCGTAGCGGACGGAGTTGAAGATCGCGACCGGCAGGGTCTCGTAGCCGAGGAAGCTCGAGACCACGGCCTCGTCGAACGAGGTGATGAACGCGAAGATCGCGGAGGACAGCAGCGCGGGCGCGAGGATCGGCAGGGTGATGTCCCGCCACGCGCGCAGTCGCCCCGCGCCGAGGCTCATCGCCGCCCGCTCGAGCTCGGGCGGGATGCGGGTGATCGCGGCGCCGGTGATGAGCAGCACGAACGGGACGGCCATCGTCGCGTGCGCGAGCACGAGCGCCTGCGGGGTTCCGAGCATGCGCAGCGTGGCGAACAGCGCGTACAGCGCGACCGCGTAGGCCACGGCGGGCGCGAGCAGCGGACCGATGCCGAGGAACTGCACGAGCGCCTTCCCGCGGATGCGCGTGCGCTCGAGAGCCAGCGTGGCGGCGACGCCGACGATCGTCGCGATCACGGCGGAGATCGACGCGACCGCGAGCGAGCGCAGGAGCGGAGCGAGCCAGTCGCCGCCCTCGAGCAGCGCCGCGTACTGATCCAGGCCCCAGCTGTGAGGCGGAAAGGCGATGAAGCGGTCCCCCGAGAAGGACAGGAGGACCACCACGACGCTCGGCGCGATCAGATACAGCAGAATCAGCGCCAGCATCCCGTTGTACGCCAGCCGTCCCGCCGTTCGGAGCATGCGGCGACGGCTCATGCGACCGCCCGCTTCATGCGCTCGATGCCCACGGCGCGCCACGCCAGCGCCACGATGAAGATCGCGGTGGCGAACAGGATGCTCCCGGTTGCCGCGCCACCGGGGAAGTCGTACAGGTTGAAGATCTGCCGGTTGACGAGCGTCGCGACGAACGGCGCGTCGGGCCCGCCCAGCATGATCGGGGTGACGTAGAAGCCGACCGAGACGACGAACACGATCGCGCCGGCCGCCAGGATGCTCGGCAGCGTGAGCGGCAGGACGACGTGGAGCAGCGCGCGCGCCCGCGAGGCGCCGAG
>DATHJG010000999.1:0-2062 GCA_035489875.1 Solirubrobacteraceae bacterium
CTCGGTCACGTGCGCGCGCGTGCCGGTCATCTCGTCGCACTCGGAGTCGGTGAACGTGCAGACGCGCGAGCCGATCGAGCCCGACGCGGTGCGCGAGCTGCTGCGCGGCGCCCCCGGCCTGGAGGTCGTCGACGACCCCGCGGAAAACGGCTACCCAACGGCGCTCGCCGCGGCGGGACGCGACGAGGTGCTCGTCGGCCGGATCCGGCGCGACCCGTCCCACCCGCGGGCGCTGAACCTGTGGGTCGTGGGCGACAACCTGCTGAAGGGCGCGGCGACGAACGCCGTGCAGATCGCCGAGGCGCTGCACGCACGCGGCCTCGTGCGGGTCCCGGCTCGCCAGGCGGCGTGAAGCGCGCGCGGCATGAGGGCGGCGCGCTGCGCCGCGCGGGCCTGGCGCGCGCCTCGAGCCGCGCCGTCTTGGCGGCCACGGCGCTGCTCGTCGCGCTCGTGCCGGCGAGCGCCGAGGCGTCGTCCGCGGGTCTCGCCAAGCGCGTCAAGGCCGCGGTGAAGCCGCTGGGCTCCGGCGCGGCCGTGCAGGTCACCGACCTGAGCACGCACCGCACGGTCGTCGCGGTGCGGGCGGGACGGCGGCAGCCGCTCGGCTCGACCACCAAGCTGCTGACCGCGGCGGCGGCGCTGCGGCGGCTCGGGCCGGACACCGCGCTGGGGACGTCGGCGCTCACGACGGGACCGATCGACGGCGCCGGCGTGCTCGCCGGCGACCTGATCCTGCTCGGCGGGGGCGACCCGGTGCTCGGCGACGCCCAGCTCTCCGCGCTCGCGGCCGGGCTCGCCGGGGTGCGCGAGATCGCCGGGTCGGTCGTGGGCGACGAGTCCCTGTTCGACACGGTCCGCACCGGGCCGTCGGGGGACGGCGCGTTCGACGCCGAGCTCGGCGGGCCACTGTCGGCGCTCGCCTACGAGCGCGGCGCGCTGGTGCCCGGCGGGCCGCCGCAGGCCGACCCGGCCCGTGCCGCGGCCGCGCGCTTCGACGACGTGCTGGAGGCCCGCGGCGTCCGGATCGTCGGCGTGCCGCGCGCCGGCGCGACCCCGCCCGGCGCCGTGCCGCTCGCGGCCGCCGGCTCGCCGCTGCTGCGGACGCTCGTCAGGGACATGCTCACGCCGTCCGACGACTGGATCGCCGAGCTGCTGACCAAGGGCCTGGCGGCGAAGGTGGCGCCGCCGCCCGCGACGACGGCCGCCGGCGCGGCGATCGTGCGCGCCGAGGCCGCGCGGCTCGGCGCGCCGGTCTCGCTCGTCGACGGCTCCGGGCTCGACCCGCGCGATCGCGGCACCGCCGCCGGCCTGGTCTCGGTGCTGCGGCGGCTGCGCGGGTCGGCGTCGTTCACCGCCGCGTTCGCCCGCCCGGGGCGGCCCGGCACGTTGGAGCACCGCCTCACGTCGGGCCGCGCGCGGAGCGCCTGCCGCGGCAAGACCGGCACGCTGCCGTCGGGCGGCGTCAGCGCGCTGGCCGGCTACTGCGCCGGCCGCAACCGGCACACCTACGCGTTCGCGGTGCTGGTGCAGGGCCGCGACACGAGCAAGGCGCGCCGCGCGCAGGACCGCGTCGCCGCCGCGCTCGCCGCCGCACGTTGAGTTGCCCGCCTGTACGGATACCCTGACGCGATGCGGCAGGTCTTCTTCCCCGGCGAGTCGCCCGAGCAGCGGCGCGCGCGTGCTTGGCGACGTTGGTGAGCGCCTCGGCGGTGACGAAGTAGGCGGCGGCCGCGATCGCGTCGCCCAGCGGAGCCGCCGGCACGCCGCTGACCTCCACCGGTACGGTCGCGCGCGAGGCGAGCGCCTGGAGCGCCGCGTGCAGGCCGTGGTCGCTGAGCACCGCGGGGTGGATCCCGCGCGCGAGCTCGCGCAGCTCCTTGATCGCGAGCTGCGCCTCCTCGCGGGCCTGGGCGATCAGCTCCGCCGCGCCCGCGGGATCGGTCGCGATGCGCGACTCGGCGAGCCCGAGCGTGACGGCCACCGCGATCAGCCGCTGCTGCGCGCCGTCGTGGAGGTCGCGCTCGATCCGCCGGCGCTCGGCGTCGGCGGCGGCGATGATCCG
>DATHJG010001000.1:0-5188 GCA_035489875.1 Solirubrobacteraceae bacterium
CGAACGTCGAGCGCAGACCGCCGCTCGGGAACGAGGATGCGTCGGGCTCGCCCTGGATCAGCTCCTTGCCGGAGAACTCGGCCAGCGCGTTGCCGTCGCCGGTCGGGTTGTAGAACGAGTCGTGCTTCTCGGCGGTCGAGCCCGTGAGCGGCTGGAACCAGTGCGTGAAGTGCGTGCAGCCGCGCTCCATCGCCCATTCCTTCATGGCGGAGGCGATCGAGTCGGCCAGGTCGGGCTCGAGCGCCAGCCCCTGGTCCAGCGTCTCCTGCAGCTTCTTGTAGGCCGCCTTCGGCAGGCGCTGGCGCTGGAGCGCGGGGGAGAAGACGTTGTCGCCGAAGCCGTAGGCGCCGGCCTGCGTCAAGTCCGCCTGACCCATGGCCGCCCCGTTGGGGCTCCACTGCGTGGCGGAGACGTTGGTCATTCGGGTGCGAGGCATGGCGTCGAGGATCCTCCTCCGGTTCAGGGCGAGCGCGGCCCAGCGTAGTTGCGCGGCCGCGCGGGGGCGTATGTCCACGTGGCCAAAGATCCGTTCGGGCGATTCGCCCCCGCGCGACGCTCGACAGGCTGGAGAAACCCGCCGGGGGGATTCTCGACACCGGGACAAAGACCATGCCGGCGTTCGGGCGCAGGCTATGGCTCGATCTTTCGACCGATCCGAGGAGGAGGACGGATGCACAGAGGTACGAGGCCGGCGCGCTGCGCGGTGCTCGCCGCAGCGGCGCTGCTCGCGCTGCCCGCCGTCGCATCGGCGGACAGCCTGGAGGCGTACAACAACGGCGTCCTGCCCGACTCGGTGGCGATCAACTCGTTGTGGGTCGTGGTGGCCGGCTGCCTCGTGATGTTCATGCAGGCCGGCTTCGCGTTCCTCGAGATCGGCTTCTCGCGCGGCAAGAACGTGGGCACGATCGTCGCCAAGATCCTCGTGAACTTCTCGATCGCCGCGCTCATGTACTACGCGATCGGGTTCGCCTTCGCCTTCGGTCCCGGTGACATCATCGGCGACTCAGGGTTCTTCCTGCGCGACTACGGCGATCCGCAGCAGACGTTCGCCGTGATGGGGCTCTCGAACGCGACGATCGAGTCCAAGTGGTTCTTCCAGTTCGTGTTCTGCGCCGTCTCGCTGGCGATCGTGTGGGGCACGACGCTCGAGCGGATCAAGTTCGGCGTCTACGTCATCTACGCGGTCGTCTTCGCCGGCTTCATCTACCCGATCGCCTCGCACTGGGTGTTCGGCGGCGGCTGGCTGCAGTCGAACATCGGCATGCAGGACTTCGCCGGCTCGACGGCGGTCCACCTCATCGGGGCGACCGGCGGGCTTGCCGTTCTGCTGCTGCTCGGCGCGCGGCGCGGCAAGTACGGCGCGGACGGCAAGCCGCGGGCCATACCCGGCCACAACATGCCGCTGTTCGGCCTCGGCATCCTGATCCTGTGGCTGGGCTGGTTCGGGTTCAACGCGGGGTCGACGCTCAACGCGCAGGACGGGCGCTTCCCCGAGGTCCTGCTCGTGACACAGCTCGCGGCGTCCGCCGGCGTCCTCACGGCGCTCCTCACCGCGCGCTGGAAGACGAAGTCGATCGACATCGGCATGGCCGGCAACGGCGCGATCGGCGCGCTCGTCGCGATCACGGCGCCCTCGGGCTACGTGGAGGCGTGGGCCGCCCCGATCATCGGCGCGATCGCCGGCGTCATCGTCCCGCTCTCGATCTACGCGATCGACAAGAGGCTCGACGATCCGGTCGGGGCCTTGTCGGCGCATGGCGTCGCGGGCATCTGGGGCACGCTCTCGTGCGGGTTCTTCACGTCACCGCGGCTGGCGCAGTACAACGCGTTCGGCAACCCCGACGGCGGCCTCTTCTACTCCGGCTCGTTCGCGCAGCTGGGGTACCAGGCGCTCGGCGTGGTCGTCGTCTTCGCGTTCGTGTTCGCGCTCTCGTTCGCCACGTTCTACGCGATAAAGAAGACCTACGGGCTGCGTGTGTCCGCCGAGGAGGAGGAAGCGGGCCTGGACATCTCCGAGCACGGCATGTACGGCTACCCGGAGCAGTTCATCCCCGCACCTGAGCTGATCGGCTTCGCGGAAGGGGTTCGCGGCTCCCGCGAGCCCCAGCAGCCGGCGCTCACTCCGAAGGAGGTCACGTCATGAAGAAAGTGGAAGCGTTCATCCGGCACGAGGCGTTCGAGCCGATCCGGATGGAGCTCCTGACGCTCGGGTTCCCGTCGCTCTCGATCATGGAGGTGAAGGGGTCCGGGCGCCAGAAGGGCATCACCGAGCGCTACCGGGGGGCGGAGCTGACGAACTACCTCCGCCCGAAGGTGAAGATCGAGTGCGTCGTCGCGTCGGGCGACGTGCAGACGGTCGTCGACACGATCCTCAAGCACGCCCGGACCGGGTCGATCGGCGACGGCAAGGTGTTCGTCCTCCCCGTCGACGAGGCGTACCGGATCCGCACCGGCGAGTCCGGCGAGGAGACCCTGCAGGCGCACCCCGGCGCATCCGCCGAGGCCGAGCAGGTCGCGTAGGAAGCGGATGGCCGCTGCCCAGCCCGCAGAGCCCACGCGCCACCCGACGCTCGTCGAGCGGCTGCGGGCCGTCCACCTCGAGATGGTGGACGCCGTGCTGGCGGGCGACGGCCTCGGCCGCGTCGCCCAGCTCGCCGCCGACGCCGCCGGCGCGACGGTGGCGATCGTCGTCCCCCGGCTGGGCGCCGCGGTCACGTCGACGGGCGGCCCGAGCGACCTCGGGACACTGCGCCGGTACGCCGGCGACCGCGCCAAGGACCGCCCGTCGCAGGTCCCGCCGGGGATCCTCGCCGAGGTGCCGATCGCCTCGGGCGACGAGGTGATCGGCTCGGTGATGCTGCTCGGCGACGCGCCCGCGACGGTCTCCGCGGAGGCGACCGAGTTCCTGCACCTCGCGGCGGTCGCCTCGCTGACCGAGGTCGCGGTCGAGGAGGCGAAGGAGGAGGTCGAGCAGAACCTGCGCGGCTCGTTCCTGGAGGAGCTGCGCGCCAAGCCCGACGAGCTCGACCCGCACGAGGTCGTGCGCCGGGCCGCGCGGCTGGGCTGCGACCTCGCCCGCGGCGCGATCGTGCTGTGCGCGGAGCTCTCGACCGACCGCCCGCGCCACGTGGTCGCGACGATCGCCGGGGAGCATCCGGGCGCGCTCGCGCAGCACATGGAGCTGCCGGGCGACGCCCCGCGCGTGTACGCGCTGCTGCCGGCCGCCGGGGGCGACGAGGCGCCGGAGGCGACGCTCGCGGCCGCCCGCCGGCTCGCGGCGCGGCTGCAGCGCCACGGCACCGTCGGGCTCTCCAGCTTCTACGCCGATCCCGCCGAGCTGGGCCGGGCGATCCAGGAGGCCGAGCTCGTGCTCGACGTCCTGCGCCGCTCGGACGTGCCGATCGCCGAGGACATCGGCACCGGCACGTACCGGCTGCTGTTCCGGGTGCTCGCCTCCCACCCCGAGGAGGTCCGCTCGTTCTACGAGGACACGGTCGCGCCGATCGTCAAGTACGACGACCAGTACGCGACCGACCTGGTCGGCACGCTCGAGGCGTACCTGGAGCAGAACTGCAACATGAACGCGACGGCGGCGGCCATCTACGCGCACCGGCACACGGTCGCGTACCGGCTGGATCGCGTGAAGGAGCTGACCGGCCTCGATCCGATGCAGTCCGAGGATCGGGAGCGACTGGGGCTGGGCCTCAAGGCGTACCGGATCATCGCCCCGCGCCTGCCGCGCTGATTTGTGGAGTACCGTGGTCGGCGATGCGGCTCCGTTCCCTGCTGGCCTGCACGGCGGCGGTCGCGGCGACGTTCGCCTGCGCCACGCCGGCGCGCGCCGTCGAGACCGGCGTCAACGAGACGCTCAGCCACACCGTGCCGCTCCCGTACACCGCGTCGGCGCTGGGCGCCGACTGGGTGCGGATGTGGGCGCTCTGGCAGGACATGGAACCGGCGCCCGGGCAGTACAACGCGCACCTGATCTCGGTCATCAACAGCCGGATCGCCGCGCTGAAGGCCCGCGGCGTCAAGGTGCTCGTCGTCGTGCACCGCGCGCCGGCGTGGGCGTCCGGCGGGCGCGGCGGGATCGCGCCGCCGTCGGACCCCGCGACGTTCGGCGCGTTCATGGGGCAGATCGCCCAGCGCGTGCCGGGCGCCGACGCGTGGGAGCTGTGGAACGAGCCCGACAGCGCCGAGTTCTGGGCCGGCGGCGCCGACCCGCCCGCCTACGCGGCGCTGCTGCGCGCCGCCTACCCGGCGATCAAGGCGGTCCAGCCGGGCGACGTCGTCGTCACCGGCGGCATGGTCGGCAACAACATGGACTTCCTCGCCGGGCTCTACGCCAACGGCGCGCAGGGGAGCTTCGACGCGGTCGGCGTGCACACCGACACCGCGTGCCTGACGAGCGGGCCGGACGCCTACTACCGCGACGAGCGCGGCCGGGTCGGCCGCTACACGTTCTCCGCCTACCGCGAGGTGCACGCGGTGATGACCGACCACGGCGACGCGGCCAAGCCGATCTGGATGACCGAGATGGGCTGGAACACGCAGTCGACCAAGCCGGGCTCCTGCAACGTGGGCGAGAAGGCGGGCACGAAGCCGATCGGCGTCTCCGAGCGCCGCCAGGCGCGCCTGCTGCGCGCCGCGTACCGCTGCCTCGCGGCCGATCCGATCGTCGGCGTGGCGATCTGGTTCGGGCTGCAGGACATCCCCGGCTCGCGCCACGCGCGCGGCTACGGGCTCTACCGCCGCAACCGGAAGGCGAAGCCGGCCGCGCGGACGTTCCGCCGGCTCGACCGCGGCATCGCGCCGCGCCCCGGCTGCGGCGGCCCCGTCGACCGGACGCCGCCGACGATCCGCGTGCTCGCGCCGCTCGACGGCAGCCGCTACTCCGACAAGCTGCGCGTGCGCGTGCGGGCGTTCGACAACCGCGGCGGCAGCGGGATCGGGCGGATCAGCCTCGCCGCCGACGGCGAGCACGTGCGCTCGTGGGGCGGCTCGGGCGGCTCGATCGACCCGTGGTGGGGGAGCGCCGACTGGACGCGCGGGCCGCACACGCTGACGTTCAGCGTGCGCGACCACGCGCAGAACGCGACCACGGTGCACGTTCGGGTCGAGAAGGTCCCCCGACGCTAAGCCCGCGGCGCCGGGTGCCGATCATCGAGGGAGCCATGCGCTCCCACCT
>DATHJG010001001.1:0-3969 GCA_035489875.1 Solirubrobacteraceae bacterium
CGGCCTGGAAGAGCTCAAGCTGGACGAGCTCGTCGCTCGCCTCGAGGCAGGCCGCATGCCCGCGGCCTGAGCCGCGCGGCCGCCGCCCGAGCCGCGCGGTCGCGGCCCGATCCACGCGGGGCGCGGTCAGCCGTTCTCGTCGGCCCGTACCAGCCCCGAGCGCAGCGCCAGCAGCGCGATCTCTGCGCGGCGGTCCGCCGTCGGCATGTCCTGCAGTCCGAACGCTCGACCCAGGTGGTCGAGCTCGGTCGTCACGACCTCCTCGGAGATACCGGCGACGGCCGCGACGGCCGCGTCGCTCGCCGGCATGAGACCCTCGCCATCGCCCATCAGCGGCCGGCACAGCGCGCGCAGGATCCGCTGCTGCTGCTCGGAGAACTTCGGCGCGATCCCCAGCTCGCCGGGCGCGAGCGTCACGCCGAGGCCGCTCAGCCCGGGATCGCAGAACGCGATCGGCGTCTGGCCGATGCGCAGCAGGTCGCCGTCCATCAGCCGCCGGCGCCCGTGCATCCGCAGCCCGTTGACGTGCGTCCCGTTCTGGGAGAAGCCGTCGTCGCACAGCGTCCACTCGCCCGCCTTGAACTCGAGCTCGGCGTGCAGCCGCGACACCTCGGGGTCCCACGGGAGCGCGACGTCCGCCTCCAGCCGCCGGCCGACGGTGACCGACCCGGCGCTCTCGTCGAGCTCGACGATCCGCTGCACGCCCTGGTCGTCGCGCAACAGCAGGAACGGCTCGCCCCGCTTCTCGGCCTCGCGGCGCGACTCCAGGTCGCCGGGCGACGCCAGGTCGAGAGCGAGCGGCGTGTCCATCAACGGCTGGAGAAGATGTTGAGCAGCGAGATGAAGATGTTGACGATCGCGACGAGGAACATCACCTGGCCCAGCAGCTTGGTCGCGGAGATCGCCGCGGGTCGCGCGGCGTCGCTGTAGGCCGTCCCGTAGAGCTCGCTCACAACGGCGCAAGTCTAGGGCGATCCGGGCGCCTGCGCGAGGCGCCGCGGACGGGTTTTCGACCCACGGCTCCGGGCGCCCACGAGGGGCGCCCGGGCCGGGGGAACCTCAGACCCGCTGGATGATCGTGCCGGTGCCGAGGCCGCCGCCGCAGCACATCGTCACGAGCCCGGTCTCCTTGTCGGAGCGCTCGAGCTCGTGCAGCAGCGTGGTGATCAGCCGAGCGCCCGTCGAGCCGAGCGGATGGCCGAGAGCCATCGCGCCGCCGTTCACGTTGACGCGATCCATGTCCGGCTCCAGCTCGCGCTTCCACGCGAGCACGACCGGCGCGAACGCCTCGTTGATCTCGACCAGGTCGATGTCGTCCATCGTCATCCCGTTGCGCTCCAGCAGCTTGCGCGTCGCGGGGATCGGGCCGGTGAGCATGATCACCGGGTCGACGCCGACGGTCGTCATGTCGAAGATCCGCGCACGCGGCGTGAGACCCAGCGCGTCGGCCTTCTCGCGGGACATCAGCAGCACCGCGGCGGCGCCGTCGGAGATCTGCGACGCGTTGCCGGCGGTCACCTTCCCGTCGGGCTTGAACGCGGGCTTGAGCGCCGCGAGCGCCTCCAGGTTCGAGTCGGGGCGGATGCCCTGGTCGGCGACGAACGTGTCGCCGTTGACGGAGAACGGGATCGTCTCGCGCTCGAAGCGCCCCTCCTCCGTCGCCCGCGCTGCCATCCGGTGCGAGCGGACCGCCAGCTCGTCCATCTCGGACCGCGGGATCTCCCACTGGTCGGCGATCATCTCCGCCGAGAGCCCCTGCGGGACGAGGTTGTAGCGCTCGAGCATCGCCGGCGGCCAGGGGGAGCCCACCTCGTCGACCCACTTGAACCCGACGCCCATCGGGATGTGGCCCATGTGCTCGACGCCGCCGCCGATCACGACGTCGTGGACGCCCGCCGCGATCAGCGCGGCGCCGAAGTTGACGGCCTGCTGGGCGGAGCCGCACTGGCGGTCGACGGTCGTCGCCGGCGTCTCGACCGGCAGCCCCGCCTGCAGCCACGCGTTACGCGTGACGTTGAACATCTGCTCGCCGTACTGCTGCACGCAGCCGCCGATCACGTCCTCGACCGCGCCGGGCTCGATCCCCGCCCTCGAGATCACCTCGGTGAAGCACGTCCCGAGCAGCTCGTTGGGGTGCGTGTCCTTGTAATAGCCCTTCTCGGGGTGCCCGCGCCCGATCGGCGTACGGACCGCCTCGACGATGACCACTTCACGACCGGTTTCCATTTCTCGGTGACCTCCGCTCGCTCGCGCTGGGGCTCGTATTCTACGGCGTTGACTGACCAGTCAACCAGGAGATCGGACACAGTGTCAGAACGGATCGGGATTGCCGGCGGCGGTGCCATCGCCTCCGGTCTCGCGTGCGTCGCGGCCGAGCACGGGCAGGTCGTGCTCTGGGCGCGTCGCCCGGACGCCGCCACCGCGAAGGTCGAGCAGCTGATCGAGCGGCGCGGCGGCGTAGGCGCGGGCAACGTATCCGTCTCGTCCGACCTCGACTCCCTCCGCGACGCCACGTTCATCGTCGAGGCGATCGCCGAGGAGCACGACGCCAAGGTCGCGCTGCTGCGCAACCTCGGCGGCGCGGCGGGCAACGGCACCATTCTGGCCACGACCACGTCGGCGCTCTCGGTGACGGCGCTCGCGGCCGCGACCGGGCGGCCGCACCGCTTCGTCGGGCTGCACGTGTTCAACCCGGTCCCGAAGATGGACCTGGTCGAGCTCGTCTTCCCGCCGGAGGCCGACCCGGAGACGCGCGAGCGCGCCCTGGCGCTCTGCGCGGCGCTCGGCAAGACGGCGGTCGAGGTGCCCGACACGCCCGGCTTCGTCGTCAACCGGCTGCTGTTCCCGTTCCTGTTCGACGCCGTCGCGCTGCTGGAGGAGAGCGGGCTGGAGCCGCAGGCGATCGACGACTGCATGCGCTTGGGCGCCGGCCACCCGATGGGGCCGCTCGCGCTGCTCGACTACGTGGGGCTCGACGTGTCGGCGGCGATCGGCCGCTCGATCGGTGCCGAGGTACCCGCGCGCGTGGAGGCGATGATCGCCGACGGCGCGCTGGGGAAGAAGGCGCGGCGCGGCTTCTACGCGTACTGAGAAGCGCCGCTCGCCGGCTTAACGCGCGGCCACGAAATGTTTAGGACAGATTGAGGTGACGTTGGGAGCATCCTCAATTGCGACGAACGTACCCCTCATCGCAACCCCTCCTCCAGAAAACACTACGGCCGCCGGACTCGCTCCCCTGAGTCCGGCGGCCGTATGTGTTTCTCTCGGTCGATCCTCCCCAGGATCTCCCTCTCTCCTCCTCAACCGCCGAAGCGGTCTCGTCGGTTGGGCGGCAACGTACCGCGTCTTTCCCCTTTGTGCAATCTGCCACTGGGGTAGCTTTTTGCTACCGCATTTCCGCCGGACGACCGACGAAATCGCGCGGCCGGCCCCCTACGGCGTCGAGGAGGCCACCGGCGCTGCGCGCTCGCGGATCCGGACCGCCTCGATCCGGTTCTCCCGCACGGACTCGACCCGGATCGAGTAGCCGTTGTAGTTGACCGTGTCCCCGCGCTTCGGCAGGCGCCCGAGCTGGCCGAACACGAAGCCGCCGACCGAGTTGTACGCGTCCGAGTCGACCGGCAGGTCGACCCCGTAGTCGGCGAGGTCGGCGATCGCCACGTGGCCGCGGACGAACCAGTCGCCGTTGGCGAGCCGCCGGACTGCGCCGCCGAGCGGGTCGGTCTCGTCGTCGATCTCGCCGACGACCTCCTCGATGATGTCCTCGACGGTGACGATGCCGGCCGTGCGCCCGTACTCGTCGATCACGATCGCCAGCGACGTGCGCTGCCGCTGCAGATCGGCCAGCAGGTCGTCGAGCGGCTTGGTCTCCGGCACCATCGGCGCCTCGCGCACGATGCTCTCGATCGTCGCGTCCGCGCCCTCGGTGAGGAGCATGTGCGCGAGCGCGTTCGCGTGCACGATGCCCTT
>DATHJG010001002.1:0-2820 GCA_035489875.1 Solirubrobacteraceae bacterium
GGCCCTTGTCGTAACTGGCAGCGTCGGGCGAGACGCCGATCGGGTATCCCCTAGCCAGTCGCGCAAATCGTTACGTCACATGCGGTTTCACTCTACCGCGCGCGTCGGGTTGGGCGTCGGCGTCCAGCACGGTCGCGCCGATGAGTCCACACCGGCACCGATGCGCATGCCAGCTTGGGTCATAGATCGCGTAGTCGTGGACGTGACCTGCCCTGGCCCGTAGTTCGTTCCACTCACGCAACAGCAGCGCATCGCCGAACTGATAGCCCTTGGGCAACGGGCTGCGCTTCCGGTCCGTCACGCCGCTTCCTCGTCGTCGTCCTGCAGGAGTAACAACAACAGCGCGAGCTCGTCGCCGGCGTCCCCTCGCCCCACACGCGCCGACCGGGCCCGCGCCACGGCCGAGACCGAGACGCGCGCCCGACCCACCGCACACCGTGCCGCCACACCGAGCGGATGCGCAATCGCGCCGACCGCCGGTCGCCCCCCAGCTTGTCGGACTGTGCCGACGGCGCGCACCGTGCCGACGCTGAGTGTGGCACTGACCCCGAGCGGCCGCGCCGTGCCCGTCCTCGGCCAGCGCGCCTCGTGGTTGAACCAGCCGCCAGCCCGTCGGGTGCCTGCACCGGTGGCCGTCGCATCGCCCACCGCCCAGGTCGCGCTGACGCCCAGCGGGTGCGCGGTGGCATCGCCCGTGGTGCCGCCCGTCGCGATCGCCGTGCCGACGTTCCAGACCGCGTCGACGCCGGCGGGACTCGTGAGCGCACCGCCCGTCGCGGTGGCCGTGCCGACGGCCCAGAGCGCACTGACGCCGGTCGGGCTCGCGAGCGCCGTGCCCGTCGCGACGGGCGTGCCCACCGCCCAGGTCGCGCTCACGCCGTCGGGTGACGCGGTCGCGTCGGTGCCGCCGGTGGCTGAAGCGGTGCCCACGACCCAGGTCGCGCTGACGCCATCAGGGCTCGCGAGCGCGGCGCCGGTGGCCACGGCGGTGCCGAGCGCCCACGTGGCGCTGACGCCGGCCGGGCTCGCCGTCGCGCCGGCGGTCGCCACGGCCGTGCCGACCGCCCAGGTCGCACTGACGCCTGCGGGTGATGCCGTCGCGTCGGTCCCGCCGCCGGCGGGCTTCAGCGCCGCCATCAGCAGAATCCACGCGCCGCTGCTGCCTGAGAAGTTGACGGTCTGCGGTGCGCCGCTCCCGCCGGTCAGCGCTTTGAATTCGGTCCAGTCTTGGACGGTGTCGTCGGCGCCCTTCGCGAACCCTGAGCCCACCGCCGTGATCGAATCATTCGATGCGCCCCACGACAGGCAGTTCGCGTCGGCCGGCGTGACGGTCCCAGTCGGCGCCCCGGATGCGGCTGACGCGCTATTGTTCGCGCTGGCCGGCGCCGTCGTGTCGTTCCCGTCGAAGACATCGACGAGCATGTTGCCGAAGGTCGCGAGGTTGACGGAGTAGGTGATCGTGATCGTCGTCGCGCCGGTGCCGTTGGCGACGGCCCACCAGCTTTGCATCGCGCCCGAACCGGCCTGCGTTTTCCGGGCGTTGAGAATCGTCCACGTATTGCCGGCCGTGTCGCTAATCGTGAACGTCGTCGTCGTGGTGGCATGCCCGGCGGCCACCAGGATTAACCGGCCGACGGCGCCGGGCGTCACACTGACCGTGCGCGTCGTGACGCCAGAACTCGACGCTTGTTGTGCGCCGCCGGTAATCCGCGACCAGGCCATTTAGGTCATGCGGACGGCGGCGGTCGCCGCGGCCGCCGCGGGGAGCGCGACCGTGAACGTGCCCGCCGTGCTGACGATGTCGCCGCCGAAGTCGAGCACGGCGACCGCCTTGTTGCTCTTCGAGCTGTTGTAGATGAGCGCGCCGCGCGCGGTGATCGTCGACGTCGGCCAGGTCGGATCACTGAAGTCGAGCATCGCGGTGTCGGTGTCGAGCGCCGTCGCGAGCCCCGCCAGTGTCGCGCCGCCGGCGGTGTAGCCGGTGCCGACAACCTCATTCGACGTGCTGTACGCCGTCGTCGCTTTCGACAGCGCCGCGGCACTCGTGTAGAGCGCCATCTTGTAGGTGTCGCCCGACAGGTGCACGCCGGCGACGGTCGGCAGGCACTCGAGCTTGAACGAATTACAGATCGCCGCGGTGATGGCCATGGGTTAGGTTCCTGCCTGGTCGCTCTGATCGCCTTCGATCGACGCGGAGACGAGGGATCCGTCCTCGCCGCGCGTGATGTTGATCTTCCGTTTCCCGCGCGTGGCCTGGCGCTTGGTCTCGTCGGCCTGCTGCGCGAGTTGCGCGGCGTGCTCGAGCTTTTCCCGGTGCATCTGGTACTGCTGCGCGCGATCGGCGGCGTTGTCGTCGAGCACGCCCAGGCGGGCTTGTTCCTCGCGGAAGAACTCGTCGTCCTTGACCTTCGCGCCGATCTCCGCGACGGCGAGTCGGGTTTCCGCCTCGCGCCGGGATTGCTCGTCGGCGAGCTTCTCCTTCGACGCGATCTCGAGCTTCGCGATCTCGAGCTTGTTGGCGAGCTCGGCCTGTTTCCCCTTCAGCTCGCCGTCCATCTGTTTGGCGATGCCGTCGAGTTGCTGGAGCTGCTCTTTCAGCTTCGCGAGTTCCTGCTGCAGTTGCCGCGGGTCGGGCGGCTCCCCTTGTTTTTTCTGCTGCCGCGCCTGCTGCATTTCGGGCGGCTGCAGGAATTCGAGGGCTTCGGCCATCTGGTCGCCGACCGGGCCGAGATCCAGCAGCTTGATCGAGTCGGCCGCAATCACCGGGAAGGCCTGCGGATTGGCGAGGAGGGCCATCGCCGCGTCCTTCCCCGCTTCGCG
>DATHJG010001003.1:0-3194 GCA_035489875.1 Solirubrobacteraceae bacterium
CGTCATCAGCGACTCGTACGCCGCCTGCGCGTCGACCACCGTCGACGCGTTCAGCCCGCCG
Source organism: Solirubrobacteraceae bacterium (assembly GCA_035489875.1). Classification (GTDB taxonomy): domain Bacteria; phylum Actinomycetota; class Thermoleophilia; order Solirubrobacterales; family Solirubrobacteraceae; genus DASQMT01. Next base: position 62 of record DATHJG010001003.1, read on the forward strand.
CCGCTGCGCCACGGCAGCCCGAACCGGCGCGCGATCTGGCCGGTGCACAGCAGCCCGATCGCCGACTCGGGGGTGCCGAAGCTCGGCGAGCCCGTCTTCATGTCGGTGTTGGACAGGAACGAGCCGAACACCACCGGGCAGCCCGGCTGCACGAGCTGGCAGAGCGCGATCCCCGAGAGCGCCTCGGCCATCTGCTGCACGAGCGTGGCCGGGATCGAGACCGGCGACATCGCGCCCATCAGCAGGAACGGCGTCGTGATGACCGCCTGGTTCGTGCGGTTGTACTCGAGCATCGCGCTGAGCATCCGGTCGTCCCAGCGCAGCGGCGAGTTGCAGTTGATCAGCGAGATCGAGACGGGCGAGGCGGGCAGCTCACCGCCGAACAGGATCTCGCCCATCGCGACCGTGTCGCGCGCGTTCTCGGCCGAGATGACCGAGCCCATGTAGGGCTTGTCGGAGAGCGTCTGCAGCGCGTAGACCATGTCGAGGTGGCGTGAGTCGAGCGGCCGGTCCTCGGGCTCGACGATCGTGCCGCCGGCCGAGTCCAGCTCGTCGAACGCCTGCGCCAGCCGGACGAAGTTCTCGAAGTCGGCCATCTTCGCGTCGCGGCGCGTCGCGCCCTCGCGCACGAACGGCGGGCCGTACACGCCCGAGAACGACATGTGGTCGCCGCCGATGTGCAGCGACTTCTCCGGGTTGCGCGCCTGCAGGTCGAACTCGCGCGGCGCCTTGGCGACCTGCTCGAGCACGAACTCCGGGTCGAGGAAGACCTTGTTCTCCTCCACCTTCTGGCCCGCCGCGCGGAAGTACTCGACCGCCTCGGGGAGCATGAACTCGACGCCGAGCTCGGACACTATCCGCCGCCAGCCGCGGTCGAGGACGTCCATCGCCTCGTCGCTCAGGATCTCGTAGCGGGGCATCTCGTTGACGTACATGCGGCTCCAGTCCTTGACGACGCGCGCTGGGATCGTAATATATCTTCGATGGAACAAGAGTTCCAAGCAAGTCCCGGGACGCAGGTCATCGATCGCGGTGCGCAGCTCCTCGCGCTCGTGCTGGAGGCCGAGGCGCCGCGCGGCCTCGGTGAGCTGGCCGCCGACGCCGGCCTCCCGAAGAGCACCGCCTCGCGCCTGCTCGGCGCGCTGGAGCGCAACGGGCTCGTCGAGCAGGAGGGCCTGCGCGGCGCGTTCCGCGCCGGCCCGGTGATGGCACGCTACGCCGGCCGCGGCATCTCCGCGCGCCGGATCGTCGAGGCCGCGGAGAAGCCGATGGCCGCGCTCGCCGACGCCACGGGGGAGACGATCAACGTCGCCGTGGCCTCGCCCGGCGGCGTCGAGCACCTCGCGCAGGTCGAGAGCCGCCACTACCTCGGCACGAGCCACTGGGTCGGCCGGCGCGTCCCGTATCACTGCTCCGCCAACGGCAAGGCGCTGCTGGCGTTCGCCGCCGCCGGCGCCACCGAGGGCGCGCTCGAGGCGCTCACCTCGCGCACGATCACCGAGCCCGCGCTGCTGGCCGCCGAGCTGGCGAGGATCCGCCGCGACGGCTTCGCCACCGCGGTCGACGAGCTGGAGCTGGGCCTCAGCGCGGTCGCCGCGCCGGTGCTCGACGAGTCCGGCCGCGCGCTCGCCGCGCTCAGTGTCTCCGGCCCCACGCTGCGCCTGTCGCCGCGGCGCGTGGCCGAGCTCCGACCCATCGTCATCAAGCAGGCCAGGGCGCTCGCCGAGCAGCTCGGCCAACGGACCGAGGGAGTGCACGCCGCATGACGCACGACGAGATCCTCAGGCTCCTCTACGAGGAGACGCTGGTGGGCAACGCGCCCGCCGTCAAGGAGGGTGTCGAGCACGGACTCGAACAGGACCTCGACCCCGAGAAGATGCTCTACGACGCGCTGATCCCGTCGCTGGAGGAGGTCGGCGCTCGGTTCGAGCGCGGGGACTACTTCGTGCCCGAGATGCTGATCGCCGCCCGCGCGATGCAGGGCGCGCTCGACATCCTGCGCCCGCTGCTGGCCGCGGCGGGCGCCAGGTCCACCGGCACGTTCCTGATGGGCACGGTCAAGGGCGACGTGCACGACATCGGCAAGAACCTCTGCAACATCATGCTCGAGGGCGCCGGCTTCACCGTGATCGACCTCGGCGTCAACGTGCCGCCGGAGAAGTTCGTGGAAGCGATCAACGAGAACGAGCCCGACATCGTCGGCTTCTCCGCCTTCCTCACGACGACGATGCCGATGTTCAAGGCGAACATGAACGCGCTGCAGAAGGCCGGCATCCGCGACAAAGTCGCCGTCATGGTCGGCGGCGCGCCGGTCACCCAGGAGTACGCCGACGCGGTCGGCGCCGACGGCTACTCGGCCGATGCCTCGTCCGCCGTCAAGAAGGCCAAGGAGCTGCTCGAGCAGCGCCGCAGCGCCGTACCCGCGTGAGATGGTCGAGCCCATGGCCCCCACGACCGTCTGGACGCGTCTCGCGGCGCCGGATCGCCACCCGCTAGAGGGGTTCGTGGCTCCGCCACTGTCCCCCTCTGGCGTGCGTCGCCCGGCATCCACGATCCACGCCCATCCGTCCGTGCGGGCCATGGGCTCGACCATCTAGAGAGGAGCAGCCTTGGACACGGTTCTGCAGGGGCGGTCCAAGACCGTCGTCATCGGCCCGGAGCAGCCGTTCTGCATCATCGGCGAGCGGATCAACCCGACCGGGCGCAAGCGCTTCGCGGAGGAGCTGCGCGGTGGCGACCTGTCGACGGTCGTGCTCGACACGAACGCGCAGATGGAGGCCGGCGCGGACGTGCTCGACATCAATGCCGGGATCCCGCTGGTCGACGAGGCCGAGCTGCTGGCGAAGATGATCAGGCTGGTCCAGGACACGACCGACGCCCCGATCTGCATCGACTCGTCGGTGATCGAGGCGCTCGAGGCCGGGCTCGCGGTGTACGAGGGCAAGCCGCTGGTGAACTCCGTGACGGGCGAGGACGAGCGCCTGGAGGAGATCCTGCCGCTCGTCGCCAAGCACGGCGCCGCCGTGATCGCGCTCGCCAACGACGAGACCGGCATCCCCGAGACGCCGCAGCAGCGGCTCGAGATCGCGACGAAGATCGTCAAGGTGGCCGGGGACTTCGGCATCGGCCCCGA
>DATHJG010001004.1:0-5424 GCA_035489875.1 Solirubrobacteraceae bacterium
GAGCCCGCGCCCGGAGATCATCGGCACCATGCCGCCGCAGGCGGCGACCACTGGCGCGAGGATGAGCGACACCTTGTCGCCGACGCCGCCGGTCGAGTGCTTGTCGACGACCGGGCCGTCGTCCCACGCCAGCACCGTGCCGGAGTCGCGCATCGCGCCGGTCAGCGCGACCCGCTCCGCGTCGCCGAGGTCGCGGAAGAAGACCGCCATCGCGAACGCGGCGACCTGGCCGTCGGAGAGCCCGCCGTCGGCGATGCCGCGCACGAGGAACGCTATCTCCTCGTCGGACAACGCCCCGCCGTCGCGCTTGCGACGGATCAGCTCCTGCGGGATCACGCGAGGTCTCGGACGAAGCGCTCGATCAGCGGCCCAAGGCGCGCGGCGCCCTCCTTGGCCACGCGCAGCGTCTGCTCGTGGCTCAGCTCCTCCCCGCCCATCCCCTCGGCGAGGTTCGTCACCGCCGAGACGGCGGCGACGCGCAGCCCGGCGTGGCGGGCGGCGATCACCTCTGGCACCGTGCTCATGCCCACGAGGTCGGCGCCGAGCGTGCGGAACGCGCGGATCTCGGCGGGCGTCTCGAAGCTCGGGCCCGCGACCGCGAGGTAGACGCCGTCGTGCAGCGGCGTGCCCAGCGCGTCGGCGGCGGCGTGCAGGCGCGCGCGCAGCTCGGGGTCGTAGGCGTCGCGGAGCGAGGGGAAGCGCGGGCCGGCCGCGTCGTCGTTGGGCCCGATCAGCGGGTTGAAGCCGAGCAGGTTGATGTGGTCGGAGATGCAGACGAGGCTGCCCGGGCCGGTCTCCGGCCGCAGCGACCCCGCGGCGTTCGTCAGCACCAGGAGCTCGGCTCCGAGCGCCTTGAGCGTGCGCACCGGCGTGGTGATCGCGCTGCCCTCGATCCCCTCGTAGACGTGCCAGCGACCGGAGAAGATCGCGACGTCCTGCCCGGCGAGCCGGCCGAGCACAAGGGTCCCGGCGTGCCCGGCGAGGCCGCCGGCATGGAAGCCCGGCAGCTCGCCGTAGGAGATCTCGACGCGGTCGTCCAGGCGCTCGGCGAGCTCGCCCAGGCCGGAGCCGAGCATCAGCCCGAGCCGCGGCACCAAGCCGGGCGCGCGCTCGGCGATCGCCTGGGCGGCGGCGCTCACGCGGCGAGGTGCTCCGGGCCGAACGAGAGCGGCAGCAGCTCGCCGAGCGACGCCGTGCGGCGGACGCGCTCGAAGTCGGCCATGTGGATCGCCGCGTCCTGGGGCGCGAACTCGCGCAGCCGCTGGCGGCAGCCGCCGCACGGTGTGCACAGGTCGCGGCTGGGCGCGGCCACGACGACCTCCACGATCCGCCCGCCGCCGCCGGCGACGAGCGCGCCGATCGCGGACGCCTCCGCGCACTGGCCCTGCGGGTAGGCGGCGTTCTCCACGTTGGCGCCGGCGTACCGGCGGCCGTCGTCGGTGCGCAGCGCGGCGCCGACCGGGAAGTGCGAGTACGGCGCGTACGCGGTGCGCGCCGCCGCCCGGGCGAGCTCGAGCAGCTCCGGGTCGGGCACGCCGACCGGGCCGCCGTCGTCGCCGGTCGCGGTCAGCGCATCCGCGTAGGACCCCGCGACCAGCGCCTCGTCGCGGATGTCGAGCGCGTCGCGCAGGCGCGCGACCTGCGCCCGCTCGCGCGCCAGGTCCGAGCCGGGCTGCGCCACCGCCTCCAGCTCGAGGAACGAGCCGAGGCCCTGCACCTCGTCGAGGTGGATCCGGACGGTCTCCTCGAACATCAGCAGCCGGCGCCGCTTGACGACCACCACCGCGACGCCGCTCGCGGCGGCGAGCGCGTCCCGGAGCGGCGCCGGGTCGGCGACCGGCACGAGCCGGTAGTCGGAGACGCGCTCGGATGCCGCGTCGGGCCGGTCGTAGGCGATCAGCGTCGCCCCGCCCGGGTCCTCCTCGCGCAGCTTGAGCCGCCCGCGCGACACCGCGAAGTACGTGTCGCGCTGGCGCAGCACGCCGCGCTCCTGCGCCCCGGCGGCGAGCGCGCGCTCCAGCGTGCGACCCGGATCCGGGTCGTGCGCCTTGCACTCGACGTTGCGGCTCGGCTCCGTCACGGGCGCTCAGGCTATAGCGTCTGCGCGCGATGACCGGCGTCACCGTCGTCGACCACCCGCTGGTCGCCCGCCACCTCTCGGTCCTGCGCGACGGCGCGACGCCGTCGAGCGACTTCCGCCGCCGGCTGTCGGACATCTCGATGCTGCTGCTGTACGAGGCGCTGCGCGACCTGCGCGTGCGCGAGGACCAGATCGACACGCCGCTGGAGACGACCGGCGGCATGCGGCTCGCGGACGAGATCGTGGTGATCGCGATCCTCCGCGCGGGCCTCGGGATGACGGACGGCGCGCTGCGGCTCATCCCCGAGGCGCGCGTCGGGCACCTCGGCCTCTACCGCGACGAGGCGTCGCTGCAGCCGGTCGGCTACTACGAGTCGATCCCGAACCACGCGGCCGACGCCGAGGTGGTGGTCGTCGACCCGATGCTCGCGACCGGCGGCTCCGCCGTCAACGCGGTGACCCGGGTCAAGCAGGACGTCAGCGGGCGGCTGCGATTCGTCTGCCTCGTGGCGGCGCCCGAAGGGCTGGAGGCGATGCGGGACGCGCATCCCGACGTCCCGATCTGGTGCGCGGCGATCGACCGCCAGCTCGACGAGCGCGGCTACATCCGCCCCGGGCTCGGCGACGCCGGCGACCGCATCTTCGGCACGGAGTGAGGCTCAGGCTGCCGCGCCCGCGTACTGCGCGGGCGAGGCGCCGACCAGCGCCTTGAAGTCGCGGATGAAGTGCGCCTGGTCGAAGTAGCCGAGCTCCAGCGCGGTCGCCGCCCAGTCGCCGTCGCGGCCCTCGGCGATCCGCTCGGCCGCCTCGTGCAGCCGGTAGCGCTGGAGCACCCACTTCGGGCTCACGCCGACGTAGCGGCGGAACAGGCGCTGGAGCGTGCGCGGGGACATCGCGTGGCGCGCCGAGAGCTCGTCCACCCGCACGACCGCGGGGTCGTCCAGCATCGTGCCGGCGACGCCGGCGACGACGTCGAGCTGGGGGTCGGGGTCCGGCAGGCGCTCGCGCAGGAACGCCTCCATGACGGCGAACGGCGCGTCCTCCTCCGCCCGGACCGCGTCGGCGAGCGCATCCCCGGCCGGGCCGAAGGCGGCGGCGAGCGGCACGACGCGGTCGGTGAGCTGGTGCACGGAGCCGCCGTAGAACGGCTGGAACGCGCCCGGGCGGAACTTGATGCCGACGACGCGGCCGGCGCCGGCGATCGTCTTGCGGTCGCGCTCGGTGCGGATGCCGTACACGCCGGCGGTGTCCGGCTCGACCGCGACGTTGATCGTCGGGTGGTTGAGCAGCTCCTGCGTGTAGGGCTCCTCGAGGTCCCACTCCACCATCCAGTGGCGCTCCACCCAGGTGGCCAGGTCGGGCGAGGGGAGCTCGCGCGTGAGGCGGAAGTGCCGGCGGCCCTCGTGCGGGCGGAGGATGCCCCGGTTGCTGGCGGTCGCGGCGCGCTCCATCGGATGTCGCATTTTGACAATACGGCTCGCCCGAGCCCGCGTAGCGTCGAGGGCATGAGCAACGTGCAACCAATTCCCGAGGGATACCGGACCGTGACCCCGAACCTGGTCGTCGACGGCGGGCCCGCGGCGCTCGACTTCTACGTCCGCGCGTTCGGCGCGGAGATCGTCTCCCGGCTCGAGTCCGGCGGCAGGCTGATGCACGGCGAGATCCGGATCGGCGACTCGCTGATCACGCTCTGCGACGCGATGCCCGAGTACGGGTTGGCGGCCCCGGACCGCGAGGCGCCGGTGACGTCCTCGATCGGCCTCTACGTCGAGGACGCCGACGCCGTTCACGAGCAGGCGGTCGCGGCCGGCGCGACGCAGATCAACCCCGTCTCCGACCAGTTCCACGGCGACCGCGCGGGCTCGCTGCGCGACCCGTTCGGCCACCGCTGGTCGATCTCGACGCAAATCGAGGACGTCTCCGCCGAGGAGATGGAGCGGCGGATGGCCGAGTTCGCCTGAGCGTCGCTACGTCAGGAGCGCGCGGGAGAACTCGTCGGCGTCGAACGGGCGCAGGTCCTCGAGCTGCTCGCCGATGCCGATCAGCTTCACCGGGATGCCGAGCTCGTTGGCGATCGCGAGCGCGATCCCGCCCTTCGCCGTGCCGTCGAGCTTGGTGAGCACGATGCCGGTCACGCCGACCGCCTCGCCGAACAGCTTCGCCTGGCGCACGCCGTTCTGGCCAGTCGTGGCGTCGACCGTCAGCAGCGTCTCGTGCGGCGCGTCGGGCATCTGCTTGGTGATGACGCGGCGGACCTTCTCCAGCTCGGCCATCAGCTCGCGCTGCGTGTGCAGGCGCCCGGCGGTGTCGACGATCACGACGTCGGCGCCGCGCTCGCGCCCGCGGGCGACGGCGTCGAACGCGACCGCGCCGGGGTCGGAGCCGTCCGCGCCCTTGACGACGTCGACGCCGGCCCGCTCGCCCCAGCGCTCGAGCTGCTCGACGGCGGCGGCGCGGAACGTGTCGGCGGCGCCGATCACGACGGTGAGGCCGAGCGTCTTGCGCAGGTGCCAGGCGAGCTTGCCGATGCTCGTCGTCTTGCCGGTGCCGTTGACGCCGACGACGAGGATCACCGCGGGCTCGTGGCGCAGGTCGATCGTGTCGTCGCCGGTACGGGCGAGCTTGGCGAGCAGCTCGGCGAGGCGCGCGGTGAGCGCCTCGCCACCGACGAGGTCGCCCTCCTCGGCCTCCTGCTCGAGCTGCGCGACGACCTGCGCGGTCGTGCGCGCGCCGACGTCGGCGTAGATGAGCGCCTCCTCGAGACGCTCCCACGTCTCCTCGTCGAGGTCGCCCTGGAACAGCGTCGCCTGCACCTCGGCGCTGAGCGCCTCGCGCGTCTTGCGCATGTTCTCGCGCATGCGCCGGAAGAAGCCGCGCCGGCGCTCCTCGCGCTCGGGCTCCGGCTCCGCTTCCGCGAGGCTCGGCTTGCCGGTGATGAAGAGGTCGTCCCAGTCGCGCGCCACGGGTCGGGCAGGATAGGGCACGATTCGGCGCGTGCCGGTCGTGATCGATCCGCGCTTCAACGGGCCGCCGGGCTCGGGCCACGGCGGCTACTCCGCCGGGTGCGCGGCGCGGCTGGTCGACGGGCCGGTCGCGGAGGTGACGCTGCGGCGGCCGCCCCCGCTCGACGTGGAGCTCGCGGTGGCCCGCGCGGACGGGACGGCGTCGCTGCTCGTGGACGGGGAGGTCGTCGCCTCGGCGCGGCCGGCGTCGCTGGAGCTGAGCGGACCGCCGGCGGTCGGCGTCGAGGAGGCGGCCGCGGCGGCCGCCCGCTTCGCGTGGATGCACGACCACCCGTTCCCCACGTGCTTCGGCTGCGGGCCCGCGCGCGATCCCGCCGACGC
>DATHJG010001005.1:0-3786 GCA_035489875.1 Solirubrobacteraceae bacterium
CGCGTTGCGGGTGCCGACCTTGGCGAACTGCTGCGGGCCGGCGGCGGGCGGGAGCACGAACGCCGTGATCAGCTCGTCGGGGGCGAGCGCGGTGCGCTTCGGCCCGGTGATGAACTCCGCGACCGGCACGCGCCGCGTGCCGCGGGGCGACGCGAGCTCGACGAGCGCACCCGAGGTGTAGAGCGGCGGCAGCGCGTCACCCGCCGGCGAGGCGGTCGCGAGGTTGCCGCCGACCGTGCCCCGGTTGCGGATCTGGAGCGAGCCGACGGTCCGGCTCGCGATCGACAGGCCCGGCAGGCGGTCGCCCAGCTCGTCGATGACGCGCGTGTAGCTCACCCCGGCGCCGACCCGGAGGCAGCCGTCCTCCGGCGCCCACTCGCGCAGCTCCTGCACGCGCGTGAGGTCCAGCACCGCCGGCGGCCGCAGGCGGTCGAAGTTCAGGTCCACCATCAGGTCGGTCCCGCCCGCGAGCGCCACCGCGTCGGGGTTGGCCGCACGCATGTCCAGGGCCTCGGCGAGCGTGGCCGGCTGCAGGATGTCGAGGAGCGGGGGATGCACTCGGCTCAGCGTAACTCCGCTAGAACCCGTCGCGCCAGGTGTCCTTGTACAGCAGGTACTCGGCCGGCTCGCGGCCGGTGGCGGTGAACCCCTGCGGGCAGTACGGCGCCATGTAGATGAAGTCGCCCGCCTCGACCTCGAGCAGCGCGCCGTCGAGGAAGTAGAGCCCGGCGCCCGCCGTCATGTAGAGCCCGTGCTCCTCGTCGTGGATCTCGATGTTGTCCAGGCCGACGCCCGAGTCGAAGGCGAGCAGGCTCATCGCGAAGTCGAACGCCGGGTCGGTGGTCGGGAGCAGCTCGCGGCGGCGGAACCCGCGGACCGGCGTGTCGGCGAACGGCTCGTCGTCGCGGTGCCCGCTGATCAGCCTCGGCTCGTCGTGGCCGGGCGTGGGGTCGTAGCGGCGCCTGACCATCAGCAGCCGCGCGGGCAGCTCGCCGGCGAACAGCTCGAACGACATGGTCGAGGGCGCGTAGAGGAACGCGCCGGCGCCGAGCAGCAGCTCGCGCTGGTCGACGAGCACGCTCGTGGCGCCGCCGAGCGCGTAGAGGAAGGTCTCGAAGCCGGGCGCGACCGGGCGCGTGGTGCCGCCGCCGGCGGGCAGCTCGAGCAGGTACTCGCCGATCCGCGCCGGCGCGAGCCGCGGGGTGACGAGCTTCACGACGGGAGCGTCGCCCAGCTCGGGGAGGCGGCTCGGGTAGTGGTTGACGGGGGTGACGAGCGTGTAGGACGGCCCGCGGACGCCGCGCGACCCCTTCACGCCGCCACCTGCGTCATGCGGGCGCTCTCCCGCGCCAGGTCGGCCGCGAGCGTGACGGGGTCGGCGGTGCGCAGCTCCGCGTCCGCGACGACGGCTCGCCCGCCGACCAGCAGCGTGTGGACCGGGCGATGCGGCCCGAACGCGAGCGCCGCGACGGGGTCGGCGATGCCGGCGAAGCCGGGCTCGGCGAGGTCCCACAGCGCGACGTCGGCGAGCGCGCCGACGCTGAGATGGCCGAGCTCGTCGTCGCGGCCCAGGCAGCGCGCGCCGTGGCGGGTGGCGAGCTCGAGCGCCTGCCGGGCGGTGAGGGCGCGCGGGCCGGAGCGGGCGCGGGCGACGACGAGCGCCGCGCGCAGCTCGTCGACCAGCTCCCCGCACTCGTTCGACGCCGCGCCGTCGACGCCCAGGCCGACGGGCGCGCCTGCGGCGAGCAGCTCCGGGATCGGCGCGATCCCGGCGCCGAGCCGGCCGTTCGACGTCGGGCAGTGCGCGACGCCGGTCCCGGTCGCGCCCATCCGGCGCGTCTCGGCGTCGTCCAGGTGGACGCAGTGGGCGAGCCACACGTCCTCCCCGAGCCAGCCGAGGTCCTCGAGGTACTGGAGCGGGCGGACGCCGAACCGCTCCAGGCAGAACGTCTCCTCGTCGTGGGTCTCGGCGAGGTGCGTGTGCAGCCGGACCGCGCGCGTACGGGCCAGCTCGGCCGTCTCGCGCATCAGCTCGGTGCTGACGCTGAACGGCGACGTGGGGGCGAGCGCGATCCGCACCATCGCGCCCGGCGCGGGGTCGTGGAAGCGGTCGATCGCGTCCGCGCTCGCGTCGAGGATCGCGTCGCGGTCCTCGACGATCTCGTCGGGCGGCAGGCCGCCGGCGCTCGCGCCGAGGTCCATCGCGCCGCGGCACGGGTGGAAGCGCAGCCCGATCGCGCGCGCGGCGTCGATCTCCACCGCCAGCAGGTCGCCGGCGTGGCGCGGGAAGATGTAGTGGTGGTCGGTCGAGGTCGTGCAGCCCGAGCGGGCGAGCGCGGCCAGCCCGGCGCGGGCGGTCGCGGCGACGACCGCGTCGTCGATGTGCTGCCAGACCGGGTAGAGCGCGACGAGCCACTCGAACAGCGTCGCCTCCTGCGCGTAGCCGCGGGTCGCGTGCTGGTAGAGGTGGTGGTGGCAGTTGACGAGGCCGGGCGTGGCGAGCATGCCGCGGCCGTCGATCCGGCGCGCGCCCGGTGGGACGTCCGGCGCGGGTCCGGCGCCGACGGCGGCGATCCGGCCGCCCGCGCAGACGACGTGCCCGTCCGCGTATTCGCGCCGCTCGGCGTCGACGGTGGCGATCGCGCAGCCTTCGATGACGGTGGCCGTGGCGTCCAGAGCGCCGCAATCTATAGCCTGCGCCGATCGACCGGATCGACATCGACATCGTCGACCGCCTGGACCACGACGCGTTCGTCGCGCGGTTCGGCGGCGTCTTCGAGGCCTCGCCGTGGGTGGCCGAGCGCGCATGGGCGGCGCGGCCGTTCGGGAGCCTGGACGCGCTGTATGGCGTGATGCTCGACGCGGTCACCCGGGCGCCGCGCGAGGTGCGGATGGGCCTGATCCGCTCCCACCCGGACCTGGCGGGGAACGTCTCGCTCACCGACGAGTCCGAGCGCGAGCAGGCGGCGGCGGGGCTCGACCGCCTGACGCCGGAGCAGTTCCAGCGCATCACGTGGCTCACCACCGCCTATCGCGCACGCTTCGGCTTCCCGTTCATCGTCTGCGCACGGGAGCACACGCCCGACACGATCATCGCCGCCGCCGCGCAGCGGACCGAGTCCGGCGCCGAGGAGGAGGAGCAGACCGCGCTGTCCGAGATCGCCAAGATCGCCCGCCTGCGGCTCGCCGACCTGGTGGCGCCGTGACCGGCGCGCGCATCAGCTACGGCAAGCTCGAGGTGCCGGTGCACTGCGTCGGCGTCGCGCCGCTGCGCGGGCTGCCGGAGATCCCCGAGTCGCAGGTCCGCGCGCTCACGAGCGGGCTGCTTGCGTGCGAGGTCAGCATGGAGGTGCTCGGCCAGGGCTTCCTCGCCGCGTACACCGAGGGCGACAACCGCGGCGTGGTCGCGACGGACACGATGAAGAACGTGATCCTGCGCCATGCGCTGGAGCACGACGGGGCGACGATGGAGGGCTTCCTCGACGCCCTCGGGCATCGCTTCCTCGCCGCCTATCCGGAGATGGAAGGGCTGCGGCTGGCGGCCCGGGAGCTGCCGTTCGAGCCGGTGCGGGTCGGCGGCTTCGGCGAGCGCAGCGACCGCGTGTTCTCGCTCGGCGGCGCGGACCGCGCGATCGCCGAGCTCGAGCTGGAACGGCGCGACGACGGCGCGGTCGGGCTGGTGGACGCGCGCAGCGGGCAAGTGGGGATGCGGCTGCTCAAGACGACCGGCTCGGCGTTCACGCGCTTCGCGCGCGACGACGCCACGACGCTGCCGGAGCGCTCCGA